>DATJHW010000116.1:0-16464 GCA_035493615.1 Saccharimonadales bacterium (SeqCode)
TGCCGCCGTCTTCGGCGCGGATGGGCAGCCGCCACTCCACGCCCAGCGAGAAGACAGACCAGTCGGGCTCACGCCTGCAAGCGGCTAGCTGGATCGCTCGGGCCGCGGCTGCTGCCCGCCGGACACCAAGGGGCCTGCGCAGGCGCGTCGTTGGGTCCGCATTGGTCGCGCTCGATCCAGCCGAGAGTCCCCGTCCGACGCCCGCCACGGGAAGGGTCGTTCGGCCCATCAGCTAGGGACCGTTCGCCCTGCCCCTGCGCCGGCCGATGCCTGACGCTGACGGGGAATGAACACAGCCGGGCTTCCGCACCCCGGGCGGCTCTTCGAGGTCCGCTTCGAGTCGATCGGCGGTCTGGGAGCACATGCCGCCGGGCAGGTGCTCGCCACCGCGGCCGTGCTCCGCATGGGGCTCAACGGCGCGCACTTCTCCTCATACGGCTCGGAAAAGAAGGGCTCGCGGATCCTCTCGTTCGTCCGCCTCGGGCCGGCCGATCAGCCGATCCGGACCAGCGCTCCGGTCGAGACGCCGGACGCGATCGTCGTGTTCCACGCGGCGCTCCTGCGCGATCGATCGGCGCTGGCGGGCCTCGCCCGCGACGGCACCTTCATCTACAACGCCCCGCCAGGCCCCGTGCCGCCGGTCCTTTCGGCCTTGCCGCGTACGGCACGCGTGATCCGCGTCGACGCGCTCGCGATCGCGGTCGAAGAGCGCTCGCGGCCGAACGCCGTTCTCCTCGGGACGCTCTGCGCTGCATTCCCGTTCCTCGACGCCACGATCGTCCTCGAGGCCCTGTCGGAGGAATTCGCCGGTCGTCACCCGGAAGCGGTCGCCTCGAACGAGCGCGCGTTCCGCCGCGGCGGCACCGAGCTCGCGGTATTGAGCGATGTCGGCCAGGCCGAGGGCGACCTGCCGCCGTCTCGGGCGGAGCCGGCGTGGGGCTACCTGACCCAGCCTGTGGGGGGCATCGTTCCGAACGCGGGCAACACCGCGTGGAACGACCTCTCGGCGTCTCGCACCGGTTGGATGCCCGTCCTCGACGGCGACAAGTGCGTGCACTGCGGCGTCTGCGACCTCGTATGCCCGGACTTCTGTCTGGTCTGGGCCAAGGGCGCAGGTGAACCGTTCGAGCGCGAGCTCAAGGGCGTGGACTACCGCTACTGCAAGGGCTGCCTGCGCTGCGTCGAATCGTGCCCCACAGGCGCGCTGGCGAAGACCGCGGAGACGCCCGGGCTCGCCGATTCGCTCCGGGTGCCCCTGTTCCCGGGTGTGATCCCGTGACGACCGGAACGCTGATCCCGCCTGAGGCGATGACCACCGGTACTGCTCGGCAACGGCTCGCCTTCCACAGTGGCAACGAGGCCGCGGCGCTCGCCGCGCGGGACGTCGGCTTCCACGTGATGGGCTATTTCCCGATCACGCCCTCGACCGAGGTCGCCGAGAACCTGTCGCGGATGCAGGCGGACGGCGAGCACGAGATCGTGATGGTCGCGGGCGACGGCGAGCACGGCGCCGCGGGCATCTGCTACGGAGCGGCGCTGGGTGGCGGTCGGGTCCTGAACGCGACGAGCTCGCAGGGCCTGCTCTACGCGCTCGAGCAGCTGCCGGTCCAGGCGGGGACGCGCGTGCCGATGGTCCTCAATCTTGCGGCCCGCGCGGTCTCCGGGCCGCTCGACATCCGCGGCGACCACTCCGACCTCTACTACGCGCTGAACACCGGCTGGATCGTCCTGTGCGCGCGGGACCCGCAGGCCGTCTACGACCTGAACTTCGCCGCGGTGCGCATCGGCGAGCACCCCGACGTGCGCCTCCCAGTGATCGTCGCGTACGACGGGTTCGTGACGAGCCACCAGAAGCGCCGGATCCAGGTGTTCGATGACCTCGGGCCGATCCGCGCGTTCCTCGGTGAGCGACCCGCGTTCCCGACACCGCTCGACCTCGAGCATCCGGCGACGTTCGGCCCGTACATGAACGATCCGGACCTCATCAATAACAAGGTGCAGCTCTCGCAGGCGATGGAGGCCGCACGGCGGGTCATCCCCGCGGTCCTGGCCGAGCTCGCAGGACTGACCGGCCGCGGCTACCCGATGGTCGACGCCTATCGGATGGACGACGCCGAGGCTGCGCTCGTGCTGCTGAACTCGGCCGCCGAGACCGCGAAAGAGACCGTCGACCGCCTCCGGACGAATGGCGAGCAGGTCGGCGTGCTCTCGCTCAATGTGCTTCGTCCCTTCCCGGCCGAGGAGCTCCGTCGGGTGCTCCGTCCCGTGCGCGCCGCGACCATCGGCGACCGCGCCGACTCATACGGCGCGGGTGGAGGCAACCTGTCGCTCGAGGTCCGCGCGGCGATCCAGCTCGACCCGGGCAATCGCACGCGGGTCCTCTCACGCGTGTACGGCCTCGGCGGCAAGGACTTCTACGCCGCCGACGCGGCTCGCTTCTTCGCCGATGCGCTCGCGGCCGCGCGGGGCGAAGCGGTCGACACGTTCGCGTACCACGGCGCGACGCCGGGGAGCGCCGACCGCGCGCCGCGGCCGGGCCTTCCGCTGCTCACGTCAGCCGAAGTCTCGCGCGGGATGACGCACGTCACGCGTGATGAGTCGACGGGGCGCCTTGCCGTCGAGCTCGAGCCGCTCTGGAAGATGACCGAGGTGCCGAGCCGCATCGCGCCCGGCCACGGAGCGTGCCCGGGCTGCGGGATCCTGCCGACCCTGCACCAGGTCTACCGCGCCCTCGAGGGCGACGTCGTCGTGCTGTTCCAGACCGGCTGCGCGATGGTCGTGACCACCGGCTACCCGAACACCGCGCACCGCGTGAACTACGTCCACAACCTGTTCCAGAACGGCGCTGCGACGCTCTCGGGGCTCGTCGAGGTCTATCACGAGCGTGTGCGCCGGGGCGAGCTTCCCGCGTCGAACGACGTCACCTTCCTCATGGTGAGCGGCGACGGAGGGATGGATATCGGCATGGGCGCGGCGCTCGGCGCGGCGCACCGCAACCACAAGATGATGATCGTCGAGTACGACAACCAGGGTTACATGAACACCGGCGCACAGCTCTCGTACTCGACGCCGCTCGGCCATCGCACCTCGACGAGCGAGATCGGATCGAAGGGTCGCGGCAAGCGGTACCACCACAAGGACACCGCGCAGATCTTCGCCGCGTGCGGACTGCCGTACGTGTTCACCGCGAGCGAGGGTTACCCCGAGGATCTCATGCGGAAGGTCGCGAAGGCCCAGTGGTACTCGAAGCACGAGGGTCTCGTCTACGGAAAGATCCTGTCCTTCTGTCCGCTGAACTGGAAGACGACGGACGACGCCGCGCAGCCGGTGCTCCAGGCGGCGGTGGATTCCTGCTTCTTCCCGCTCTACGAGATCGAGCACGGCAAGACCGCGATCACGTACGACCCCGACGCGATCGGCCGGCGCCATCCGATCAGCGACTGGCTCGGGACGATGGGGAAGACCCGGCACCTCCTCGCGCCGGCGAACGCCGACGTCGTGCGCGGCATCCAGGACGAGGCCGACCGCCGCTGGAAGCGACTCAAGGCGATGCACGCGAGCCCGGACCTGTAGGAGGCGGGATGGCAAAGATCATCGAGGCGCGCCGGCTGACACCGGTCACGAAGCTGTTCCGCATCGACGCGCCGCTCATCGCGGAGGCGGCGAAAGCGGGGCAATTCGTGATGCTTCGCGTCCGCGAGGGCGGCGAACGCATTCCGGTGACGATCGCCGACTACGACCGCGCCGCCGGCGCGATCACGATCGTCGTCCAAGAGGTCGGCGCGACGACGAAGCGGGTGTGCGCCCTCGAAGCCGGCGACGAGATCCTCGACATCGTCGGTCCGCTCGGGGTGCCCGTCGACATCGCCCCCGGTGGCCACGTGGTCGGCGTCGGCGGTGGCTTCGGCTCCGCCGCGTTGCTCTGCCTGATGAAGGAGCTCGCGGCGCGGGGCGACACGACCACCGCCATCGTCGGAGCGCGTAACAAGGACCTGCTGATCCTCACCGACGAGCTGCGCGGGATCTGTACCAACCTCGAGATCTGCACCGACGACGGTTCCGCTGGCTTCAAGGGCTTCGTCACGCAGCGCCTCGCGCAGCTCATCGAGGGCGACGGGCCGGGACGGCCCGACACGGTCATCGCGATCGGGCCGATGGTCATGCTGCGCGCGATCGCGGACGCGACACGGGCGCCGAAGGTGCGCACGCTCGTCTCGCTCGACCCGCTGATGGTCGACGGGACCGGGATGTGCGGCGGCTGCCGCGTGAGTGTCGGCGGCGAGACCCGCTTCGCCTGCGTGGACGGTCCGGTCTTCGACGGCCATCAGGTCGACTTCGCGTCTGGCATGCGGCGAAGCAAGCAGTACGTCCGACAGGAGAAGGAGGCCATCGAGCGCCTCGCCTGCGCGACGACCGCCGCGGCGGTGCGCTGATGCCGGTCAAACGTCCGGAGAAGACGCCGATGCCGGTGCGCGAGCCGGCGCTCCGCGCGCACGACTTCAAGGAAGTGAACGACGGCTACACGATCTTCCACGCCGCGTTCGAGGCGGAGCGGTGCTTGCGCTGCCAGGACCCGGTGTGCGTCGACGGCTGCCCGGTCCACATCCCGATCCCTGACTTCATCCATGCCGTGGCGATCGGCGACATGGCCGGCGCGGCGCGCATCCTCCGCGGCGCGAACCCGCTCCCGTCGATCTGCGGGCGCGTCTGCCCGCAGGAGTCACAATGCGAGGAGCGCTGCAGCCTTGGCACCCGCCTCGCGCCGGTCGCCATCGGCCACCTCGAGCGGTTCGTCGCCGACTGGGAGCGGACCCAGGCACCTGCCGCGCCGGTCCGGCCGACCCGTCCTGAGCGGATCGCGGTCATCGGCTCGGGGCCGGCGGGTCTCGTGTGCGCCGGCGAGCTCGCGCGCCTGGGGTACCCGGTCACGGTCTACGAGGCGCTGCATGCACCGGGTGGAGTGCTCCGCTACGGCATCCCGGAGTTCCGGCTGCCGAAGGCCATCCTCGACTGGGAGATCGGCGTGCTGAAGAGCTTGGGCGTCGAGTTCGTCTGCAACGTCATCATCGGGAAGACGATCACGATGGCCGACCTGTTCGGCCGGCTTGGATACACGGCCGTCTTCGTCGGGACCGGCGCGGGGCTGCCGCAATTCCTCGGGATCCCCGGCGAGGACCTCAACGGGGTCATGTCGGCGAACGAGTTCCTCACCCGGGTGAACCTCATGCGCGGCTACGACTTCCCGGACTCCGACACGCCGGTGAACGTGGGGAACCGCGTGGCGGTCATCGGCGCGGGGAACACCGCGATCGACGCCGCACGCACCGCCCTCCGGATGGGCGCCGAGCACGCGACGATCGTGTATCGCCGCGGCGAGAGCGAGATGAGCGCCCGCCTCGAGGAGTATCACCACGCGATCGAGGAAGGGGTCCAGTTCCAGTGGCTCACGAGCCCGCTCGCGGTGGAGGGCACGGCCGATGGATGGGTGACCGGACTCCGCTGTCAGCGGATGCGGCTCGGCGAGCCCGATGCCTCCGGTCGCGCGCGTCCGCTCCCGATCGACGGCGAGGAGATCGTGCTCCCCGCGGACAACGTCGTGCTCGCGATCGGGACGACGCCGAATCCGCTGCTCACCCGTACGACGGCCGGACTGCTCGTGACAAAGACCGGATGCCTCGTGGCCGACGAGGAGACCGGGCTGACGGCGAAGACCGGCGTCTTCGCCGGCGGCGACGCGGTCACCGGCGCAGCCACCGTCATCCTCGCGGCCGGGGCAGGGAAGCGGGCCGCGCACGCGATCCACGAGTCCCTCGCGGCACGCGGGTAGGGGCGGCGAGGTGGGCAACCAGAAGCATCTGATCGACGACGAGGCCCTCGTCTACTGCCCGATCCGCAAGGGGATGGTCGACATCGAAGGGTGCTTCGGCTGCCGGCATCTGGTGGAGTACGACCTGGACGCTCGGCGGCCGTACCTGGTCTGTCGAGGTCCGGAGGACGGTCAGCCGGCCCAGAGCTGAGTCGTTGGGCCGGACGCTCGCGCCGAAGGCCTCACCGCCGGCAGCTCGACGACATTCACCATGGCACGCGCGGGCATGGTGGGCCCCGACCGGCAGCGATCAGCGCGGCGGTGGTGCTGCGACCGGCGCCGGCTGGGGCGCCGGCCGCGCGATCGCCATCGTCGCGAGCGCCGCGAGAACGGCGATGACGACGAACGCCGCACGCCACGAGACCCCGAACTCGAGCCCGGCGGCCGGGTCGATCGCGATCGCGCCGGGTCCGCTCACCGCGATGAGCAGCGAACCGGCCAGGAGCTGGAGCGGGAACTCGATCCCGCCGTTCTTGTTCCAGAACCCCTTGGGCAGGTGGACTCGCAGGACGATGTAGACGCACTGTCCGACGAGCAGCGCGGCTGCGATCGGGGTCAGGGATCCGGCGGCGAACAGCAGGCCGCCGCCGAGCTCCACGCCAGACGACAGCGCCGCCCACATCCGGGGCGGACGCAGGCCCATGCGCGACATCGCACCCGTCCAGCCGGCGAATCCGGGCCCAGACCACCAACCGAGGACCTTCTGGGCTCCGTGCGCCGCGAAGGTGAGTCCGACAACGAGCCGCACGATCAGGAGGCCGGTGTCCGCAGCGGTCACGGTCGCCTAGACCGGCACCATGTGACCGCTCTCGAAGAAGTACGCCCAGCCGGCCATGTCGGGCGGCTCGATGCCGAGCTGGGTCAAGATCGTGGCCACCTGCGAGCGATGCTCCGTCCCGTGGTTGATCGCCTGCACCAGGAAGAGCGGCACCGGCATCCACCATCTGCCCGGTGGATCGTCGCCGGTCACCTGGACCTTGCGCTCGAGCTGGCTTGCCCGGGCCGCAGCCTGCTCGAGCTGCGCATCGCCGTGCGCGAAGCGCTCCGCGAGCGCGTCGAATCCGGGGAACGGATCTTCCGTGAGCCGCTCGGGCCGCTCGACGTCGAGCAATCGCGCCGCATAGCCCTCCTGGGCGTTCGCGATGTGGACCAGGGTCGCGCCGATCGTCCCGTAGGTCCCAGCCGCCGTCGCGCCCAGCTGCCCGGGCGACAGCCTGCCGCACGCGTCGAGCAGCCGGCGATTCATCACCGTGTTGTGACGGAAGAGCTCGACGACGACGTCCACCGTCGGCATCTTACGCAAATGGCGGGGGCACCACCCCGCGAACTCCTGATCGCGTTCGCCGACTCCTGTTCGAATGTCAGCCGCGCAGCACCGTCGCCGACCGGTCCACCGAAGCGCGAGTCAGGACATCACTGAAGGGTGATGGACGTGCTGAGGTGGATCGTTCCCATGTCGAAGCGCAACGTGTAGGCGCCGACCGGATCCGACCCCTTGCTCGAGAACGTTCCGCTACCCGTGCCGTTCGTGGCCACGGTGATCGACGTGGTCCTGATGACCGCGCCAGCTGGATTTGTGATCGTCTCGGTCACGCGCCCGGCCGGCCATCCGGTGAGTTGCAGCGTGAAGGTCGTGCCGCGCGTGCCTGAGGTCGACGGGAGGACGGTGACCTTCGGGCCAGGCACCGGGGTCGGGACCGGCGTCGGCGGAGGCGGCGCCACCGTCGGCACGGGCGTCGGCGGGACGGTCGGGGCCGGCGTCGGCGGAGGCGGGGGCGGCGCGATCGTCGGCACCGGTGTCACCGGCCTGACGGTGGTGGTCGGCGTCGGGCTCGGCAGGACCAAGAGGATGGGCGTCTTCGTCGGCGGCGGAGTGGCCGGGGCGGTGGTCGCCCTCGGCGCATTCGGCGGCGGAGCTGTCGCCGCGGGCGCGGTCATTCCGGCCGCCGCCGCGGGCACGGCGGCGACCTGCGTACCGGCGGCCGCCTGCGGATCCACGGTGCCGTGAGCGTCCGGCCCGGTGGCGTCAGCGACATCGCACCCCGCGACCGCGACGCACGACAGAAGTGCGAGCGCGATCGCATGCAGGGGCAACCAAGCCATTCGGCGGGGGGCAGCCATGGGGCCATCCTCAAGCGAGGGTGGGGTCTCGACCTCGCCCGATCGGGGGTCCGGCTCGGGTCCTAGGCCAAGAGTGCTACGCGGCGCGGCCGCCGGCGGCGTGCACCAGCTCCATCGCCCGGCGGGTGGCTTCCCGATCGCCGAGTTGGACCATCGGGAGGAGGCTCATCGCCTCATCGCGCATGCGCGCGAGCTGCGGCTCTCCGGCATGCTGCCGCTCGGACCACGCGACGCTGGCGACCAGCTCGATGAGCGCTCGGCTGGCCGCGTCGCGATCGACCACGGCGACCTGGGGTGAGCGCATGTGTCAGGTACCGCACCGTTCATGCCTCGAACGGGTCTTCTATCGCATTGTTGGCAATCCGTCACCTGGCGCCATTGATGCGAGGACACCCAAGGTGAGCCTCACACCCATGCCGAGCAGCCATACCGCAACGCGCACCGTCCTCCTCGTCGAGGACGATGCCGAAGTGCGAGAGGTGTGCGCCCAGGTGCTCTCGGACGAGGGATACAAGGTGCACGCCGCGGCCGATGGCGCTTCCGGCATCGCCCAACTCGACTGCATGCCGGATGTGATCGTTCTCGATCTCGTGATGCCCCGGATGGATGGCTGGGAGTTCATGCGCCGGCTGCGCACCGTCGCGGGCCACGAGCACACGCCTGTGCTCTTGCTGACCGCCACGTCGAGCTCGGGTGCCGCGCTCGCCGGAGCGCAGGCGATCCTGCGTAAGCCATTCGTGGTCGAAGCGCTCCTTCGGCAGGTCGCCGACCTGTCGCCATGACGCGGCTCCCCGCTACCGACCCGCGACTTAGACTTGCACTCGTGGCCGGCGATCCCCAGACATACCGTCTCGCGCCGCCGAGGCCCTCAGGCGGGCATCCGGCGCTCGATCAGCATGCGGTCCAGTTCTACGAGCGGGACGACTTCCTGCTCGAGGGCGTGACCCGCTTCGTGGCTTCGGGCATCAGCGACGGCGACTGCTCGATCGTGATCGCCACCAAGCCGCACCGCATCGATCTCGAAGCGCGCCTGGTCAGGCGAGGGCTCGATCTGAACGCGGCGCGGCGGCGTGGCTCCTACGTCGCGCTCGACGCAGCCGACACGCTCGCGAAATTCATGGTCGGTGCCGCTCCAGACCGGGCGAAGTTCGAACAGGTCGTCGGCGCGCTCATCGATCGGTCCATCCAGGGGCCTCCCCTCCGACGCGTGCGTGCGTTCGGCGAGATGGTCGCGCTCCTCTGGGCCGGCGGGAATCCCTCCGGCGCGATCGAGCTCGAGCGCTCCTGGAACGACCTCGCCGCACGGCGGCCGTTCTCATTGCTCTGCGGGTACCCGATGCAGGCCTTCGCCGGCTCCGAACACGATCGCGGATTCGCCGCCGTGAGCGCCGCCCACGCGCACGTCGCGCCCACCGAGAGCTACCTCGAGCTCGACCCCGATGAGCGGCTTCGCGCGGTCGCCGAGCTCCAGCAGCGGGTCGCGGCCCTCGAGGCGGAGATCGCGACCAAGGACTAGGGACGGGGGGCCCACGGCGGCCTACGGCGCGTGGGGCCAGCGGCCCGGACGCGGCGAGGGCGTGATCCGCCGACCGTTCTGGTCGGGCAGGCGCTTCGAAAGCTAGATCGCATCCCCCGGAAGGGCTAGCACCCCCGTGCGGCCGCCCTGCACCTCATACCAACGAGGCATCGAGTCTCCCCCTTGGCGCGGATGGAGCGGCCGAGCCGGTCAGAGATAGTTCCTCTCGTATCACCGCCCGTGATCGGAACGACCCGGCGAGGCGGAGACGAAAGGAACAGCAGATGCGCAAGTCAGGCATCCTCCTCGCAGGCATGGCGCTGTCAGCGCTCGTGCTGATCGGCCTCACCGTCACGTCGGACAAATCGAGCGCGAACTTCACCGCGACGACCACGAACCCGAGCAACCAGTTCGGGTCGGCGACGCTCACGATGTCGAACGACAAGAGCGCCGCGGCCTCGCTGGTGAATCTGTCGAACATGGTGCCCGGCGACACCGCCAACCGGACCGTGACCATCACGAACACCGGCAACGTCGGGTTCAGCTACACAGCCGCGATCTCCGCCGTCGCGAACACGCTCCTTTGGAGCGACCTGACGAACGGGATCCAGGTCACCGTGCACCGAGGCGCCACGACGGTCTACACGGGACCCCTCAAGAACCTCGCGCTCGCCGCCTCCCCGACGGTCGCCGCGAGCGGGACCGACACGCTCACCTTCGACTTCTCCCTCCCGACCGCCGCCGGGAACACGTTCCAGAGCCTGAGCCAGGACTTCACGATCACCTACACGGCCACCCAGCTCGCTGGTGCGGCCCGCTAGCCCGCTACCTCCTCGACACCCTCCGCTGGTGGCGGCGCCCCCGAGTCCTTCCGGGGGCGCCGCACATTTTTTTGGTGGCATGCCGTTCCGGGCCGAGCCGCGTTGCTCACTGCGGGGATGCACCAGGATCTGATCGACCGTCGAGACCTCGAGCGGGCCGTGCTCCGGATCCGCCTGGCCGGCGTCGCCCTTGGCGCGACGCTCCTGCTGCTCGCGCCCCGGTCAGACCAGACCGCCGCAGCCGCAGCGCTCCTTGGCTATGCCGCCGCGGTCGTGATCCAGCGCTTCGCGCGCGCCCGCATCTCGGCGCTGCCGGCGCTGCCGGTGCTGGCCGTCGCCGTCGACGTCCTGTACGCCGCCGGACTCTCGCTCCTGCTGCCGCTGACCGTCGGCACCTGGGCCCTGTACGCGTTCGCGATCGGGACGGCGGCGCTCGGCTTCGGTGTGGCCGGCGCGGCGGCGGCGACGGCCGCGTCGGTCGTGGCGTACGACGTCGTCATCGCCCTGCGCGCGGAGGACCTGCGGCCGAGCGACCTATGGCCGGTTCAGCTGCTGCTCGCGATCGGCTTGCTGGTGGTCGAGCTCGTGTGGGCGGTCACTCGCCGCGACGCGACGGGGCGTCGCCTCCGGACCTATTCGCTGGTCCAACGCGATCTCATCGCGGCGCGGACCGAGGACGCGCTGCTCGACCGGCTGACCGATCACGCCGTGCGGACGTTCGGCGCCAGATCCGCGTGGATCGAGCTGGGCTCCGGAGCGAACGCGGCGGTGCGCCACCCGCGCGGTGCGGGACTGCCCGACGTCCGGACATCTTCCTCGCGGTCGCGCAGCTGGCCGGTCGATGCGGCCACCGAGACCCGGCTGGCGTGCACGTTCGACGACGTGGCCGCCGCGGATGCCGCCGAGCCCGCGATCCGCGACATCGCGACGGACACGGCACCGCTCCTCGTCGCCGTTCGAGAGCGCTCGCGGCTCACGCACGCGAACGTCAGTCTCGATCGGGTGCTCGAGGCCGTTGCGACGCTCGAGCAGGATCATGTCACGACGGCGGTGATCGCCGAGGTCCTCACGGCCACGAACGCGATCGCCGGCCCGGCGGCGCTGGTGCGGCCGGCGGATGGCACGATCGTGGCCGGCGATCTCTCGCCGCATTACGCGCTCGCGCTGGTTCGCGACACGACACCGCCCGCGCTCGTCCGCAGTCAGGCGAGCGTGCCGACCGGCGCGGTCGTGTCCGCCGGTCCGGGACTCGCGCTCGTGACGATCGGGACGAGGCGCGAGCTCGTGCCGGACGATCTGCGTGCGCTCACGTTCCTCGGTGAGATCGCCGCCGCGGCGTCGGGGCGGATCCTCGAGCGCGACGGGCTCGTCGAGCGCGCGCAGGTGCTCGAGCGGCGCGTCGCCGAGCTCAGGGAGGAGGTCCGGTCGCGGGACGATGCGATCGCCTCGGTCGTGCACGAGCTCCGCACGCCGCTCACCTCGGTCAACGCGTTCGCGCAGCTGACCTCCCGGAATCTTCAGACCGTGCAGCAGCAGGTGAAGCAGCTCGACCGGCTGATCACGGATCTCCTATCTCCCGGCGGCGACCGCCTCGTGCTGAAGCTCGACGACGTCGACCTCCTGGCCGAGGCGAAGCAGGCTGCCCGTCGCGTGGCGCTCGTGTCCTCGCGGCGAGTGAACGTGATCGTCGCCGGCGACGGACCGTTCACCGTCCGCGCGGACCGCAGCCGCATCGAGCAGGTCCTCGAGAACCTGCTCAGCAACGCCGTGAAATTCTCGCCGCCGTCGGAGGACGTGGACATCCACGTCGACCGGGGGACGGACGAGGTGGTCATCGCCGTGATCGATCGCGGTGCGGGGATCTCGGCCGACGAGCTCGAGCGGATATTCGAGCGCTACTACCGCGGCGAGGATCAGCGCGGCTCGGTCAGCGGCAACGGCATCGGGCTCGCGGTGGCTCGCGAGATCGTCGCTGCCCATGCTGGGCGGATCTGGGCCGCGAGCGACGGTCCGGGCACGGGCACGACGGTCTTCGTCGCGCTGCCGGTCAACCAGCCCGCGGCGGTCGAGCACGCTCTAGAGTCGGCCGGTGGTCCAGGCCCTCGCCGCGAAGCTCCTCATCAAGCCTGACGCGCGCGTCCTGCTCCTCAACGCGCCGATCGGCTACGCGCGCAAGCTCGCACCGCTGCCGCCGGGCGCGACGGTCACCGACAAGCGCGGGCAGGCCGCGGATGTCGTGATCGCGTTCGTCCGCGACAGCTCCGAGCTGAAGCGCCTGGCGAGCGGCTTCGCGGCGCTGGAGGAGGATGCGATCCTCTGGGTGTGCTACCCGAAGGGCGGGGCCGGCACGGACCTCGACCGTGACACCCTGCACGCCGCGATGGCGAAGCACGAGCTCGCCGGCGTGACCCTCGTCGCGTTCGACGAGACCTGGTCCGCGATGCGGTTCCGCGCTCCGGATGACGTCGGCAGCTAATATCTCCCTGAGCGCGACGACGCGGACAGTGCCTCGCCGAAATGATCGCCAAGCGAGCCGGGACAGTGGAAGCCGGCGCGATCCAGGCGAAGGAGACCACCGCCGAGCGCCGACGAAATGAGCGCCCCGGGATCACAGCCCTGAGCGGACGAAGTCGAAGGCCGCGGTGAGAACGGGGAAGCTGGGTGGAACCGCGAGAGTGATCTCGTCCCAGTGATGGCCACATCACGAGGAGGACGAGATGGCGAACACAGGATCGATGTCCCGCAAGCCGGATCACGGACCGGATGACCTCTACGCGCTGCGCCATTCGACCGCGCACGTGATGGCCGGCGCGGTCCTCGAGCTGTTCCCCGACGCGAAGTTCGGCTTCGGGCCGCCCGTGACGGACGGCTTCTACTACGACTTCGACCTCCCGCGCGCGCTGCAGCCCGACGATCTCGCGAAGATCGAAGAGCGCATGCAGGCGATGGTGAAGAAGGACGTTCCGTTCGAGCGGAGCGAGATGGCCGTGCCGGAAGCGCTCGCGTTCTTCGGCGGAAAGCATCAGGACTACAAGGTCGACCAGATCCAGAAGCTCGACGAGACGATCGAGGACGGGAAGGTCGGCGTGTACACCCACGACTCGTTCGTCGACCTCTGCCGCGGGCCACACGTGCAGCGGACCGGGAAGATCGGGCCGTTCAAGCTCATGTCGGTGGCGGGCGCGTACTGGCGGGGCGACGAGCACAACGCCCAGCTCCAGCGGATCTACGGCACGGTCTGGCCGACCCAGGCGGAGCTCGACGCGTACCTCGAGCGGCTCAAGGAGATCGAGCGGCGCGATCACCGCGCGCTCGGTCGCGACCTCGAGCTCTTCCGCATCGACGAGGAGCTCGGCTCGGGGCTCGTGCTCTGGCTGCCGAACCTGTCCATCGTCCGCGAGGAGCTCGAGACCTGGTGGCGGGCCGAGCACCGCAAGCGCGGCTACACGCTCGTGTACACGCCGCACATCGCCCACGAGAAGATCTACCAACGCTCGGGCCATCTCGAGAAGTACGGCGAGAACATGTACGGGCCGCTGTCCCTCGACGACGCGGGGGCGGGGGCCCCCGGCCACGGCAGTGGCCAGAATTTCTGGATCAAGCCGATGAACTGCCCGGGCCACATCAAGGTGTTCCAGTCGAAGATCCACTCGTACCGCGATCTGCCGATGCGGATCGGCGAGCTCGGGACCGTTTACCGGTACGAGCGCGGCGGCACGCTGCACGGGATGCTGCGGGTGCGCGGGTTCACCCAGGACGACTCGCACATCTTCTGCTCGTGGGAGCAGGCCCAGGACGAGATCGGAAAGGTGTTCGACCTCGCGATGGAGTTCCTCCGGATCTTCGGCTACACGGACCCGGCGATCTACCTCGCGACCCGGCCGGCCAAGCGGCTGGGCACGGATGAGCTGTGGGACAAGGCCGAGGACGCGCTCCGCACCGCGCTCGGCGTGCGCGAGGTCGCCTACCAGATCGACGAGGGCGGCGGGGTGTTCTACGCGCCGAAGATCGACATCAAGATGCGCGATGCGATCGGCCGCGAGTGGCAGGGACCGACGATCCAGATCGACCTGAACCTGCCCGAGCGATTCGACGTGACCTTCGTGAACGAGCAGGGTCAGCGCGAGCGGGCGGTGATGATCCACCGCGTGCTGTTCGGCAGCCTCGAGCGCTTCGTTGGCGGGCTCATCGAGCACTACGCCGGCAACTTCCCGCTGTGGCTCGCGTGGGAGCAGGTCGCGGTCATCCCGGTCCGCGAGTCCGCGCGGCCGTACGCGGAGGAGGTCGCCGCCCTCCTGCGCGACAGGGGCCTCCGGGTCGGGCTCGACGTCCAGGCCGGGGACATGCGGACCCGGATCAAGGAGGCGACGGAGCGCAAGGCGAACTACATCCTCGTCGTCGGCGATCGTGAGGCCGCCGCGCGGCAGGTCTCCGTTCGGCGGCGTGGGTCGCGCGAGGAGGAGCGCGGCGTCGCAGTCGATGCGATCGTCGAGCGGCTCGTCGCCGAGCGCGATGACAAGCGCCTACCGCCGGACTTCGTCCGCCCGGAGGGCGCACCCACGCTCATGGCCGACGCGTGACCGTCCCGACCCTGCGCGGCGCGCACGTGGCGCTCCGCCCGATGACGACGGCCGACCTCCCGCACCTGGTGCGGTGGGGAAGCCAGGCCGACTTCCGCTGGATGCAGTGGGGCATGCAGCCCGGCGAATTCGACGCAGCGAACGCCCGCAAGTGGATCGAGCGCATGACGCGGGACGGCGAGTCGGGTGCCTGGGTCATCGAGTACGAGTCGAGGCCGGTGGGGTTCACGAACTTCCGGGACGTGAAGCCGAACGCCAAGAGCTGCGAGGTCGGCATCGGGATCGGCGAGCCGAGCCTCTGGGGAAAGCATCTCGGCCGCGAGGCCCTGCAGCTCGAGGTCGCGTACCTCCAGAAGGACCTCGGCATGCATCGGATCGGCCTCTCGGTCATCGCCCACAACGACCGCGCCATCTGGATGTACAAGAGCCTCGGCTTCGTCGTCGAGGGGGTGGAGCGCGACGGCATCGGACGCGGCGACGTGTTCCTCGACGACGTGAAGATGGGACTCGTCCAGGGGAAACCCCGACCGGACTTCGATCCGCGGCCCGTCACGCTCGAGGGCGAGCACGTCCGGCTGGAGCCCCTGTGGGCGGAGCACGCGCCGGCCCTCTTCGCCGCGGGCGACGAGGACGACATTTGGACGTGGACGCCGCCGCGGCCACAGGGCCTCGAGGGCTACACGAAGTACATCCGCCGGGCGCTCGACGAGACGATCCTCGGGCAGCAGCTTCCGTTCGCCGTCGTCCGCCGGAGCGACGGCGCGGTCGTGGGTACCACCCGGTACGCGCACATCGACCCGCCGAACCACACGCTCGAGATCGGCTACACGTGGTACGGCAGGGGCGCCCGGCGGACGCCCGTCAACACCGAGTCGAAGTACCTCCTGATGACCCATGCCTTCGAGACGCTCCGGGCGAACCGGGTCTGGCTCCAGACCGACAAACGGAACCACCGCTCGCAGAACGCCATCGCGCGGCTCGGCGCGCTGAAGGAGGCGGAGCTTCGCAACGAGCGCATCACCGCCGACGGGCACCTGCGGACGAGCGTCGTGTTCAGCGTGATCGTGGACGAGTGGCCGGTCGTGAAACGGCGCCTTCAGGGCTTCCTGGCCAGGTGATATCCTTTCGGTCTGATCAACACGTCTTCTGACCGCGGAGCCAGCCGATAGCTCCCGAGCTCCGCATCAACGACCAGATCCGCGTTCCCACCGTCCGCCTCATCGGTGCCGACGGGTCCCAGCTTGGGGTCGTACCGACGCCGCGTGCCCTTCAGCTCGCCCAGAGCGAGGGCTGGGATCTCGTCGAGATCGCCCCGAACGCGACCCCGCCGGTGGCCAAGATCCTCGATTTCGGCAAGTACCGCTACGAGGAGCAGCAGAAGGCCAAGGACGCCAAGAAGAAGCAGAAGGCCGTCACCTGGAAAGAGATCCGGATGGCGCCGAAGATCGACGACCACGACATCGAGACGAAGATCAAGGCCGCCCAGCGGTTCCTCGACGAGGGCGACAAGCTGAAGGTGACCGTGCGGTTCCGCGGCCGCGAGATGGCCCACCCGGACCG
>DATJHW010000117.1:0-3695 GCA_035493615.1 Saccharimonadales bacterium (SeqCode)
TCCAGTACAGTGAAGAGGCTTCCGCGGGAGGGTAACGATGGACATCCAGTTCCTCGTCGAGCGGCTGGAAGCGCTCGTCGTCAACGCGCGCAAGGTCCCCATGACCAGTCAGATCATCCTCGAGCAGGCCGCGGTCCTCGACCTCATCGACCAGATGCGCGTCGCGATCCCCGACGAGGTGAAGCAGGCCCGCCGGATCGTTCAGGAGAGCGAGCGCGTCGTGCAGAAGGCTCGCGAGGAAAGCGAACAGATCATCGGCGCGGCCCAGGAACAGGCGGCGATCCTGCTGCAGGACCAGTCCATCCTCCGCGAGGCGGAGAACCGCGCCGGAGACATGGAGAAGAGCGCGCAGACGAAGGCCGACGAGACGATGCGCGGCGCCGACCAGTACGCGTCCGATGTGCTCATCCGGCTCGAGAGCGATCTCGTGAAGACGCTGTCGATCGTGAAGAAGAGCCTCGAGGTGCTCGACGAGCGCCGGCCCGAGCCAGTTCGCGAATAGGTGGTAACGCGTGGTCATCAACGTCGCGCCTCTGCTGAAGCAGCCGCTCGGTACCCGCGTCGACTACGACCTGGTGGAGTCGCCGATCGACCCGCGCGGTGACAACGCGGGTCTGCTGGAAGCGGACATCGTCGACATCGACGCGCTCGTGCACGCGACGCACACGAACCCCGGTGCCTACTTCGAAGGCTCGGCCGACGCCCACGTCGCCGGCCAGTGCGCCCGCTGTCTCGTGCCGATCGACACGCCGGTCCACGCCGACTTCGCTGAGCAGTACTACGCGACCGTACCCGTCGAGCACGGTGTGGGGCTCGTGGAGCCGCCGCTCGACGCGAAGACCATCGGTTCGGACTTCAAGGTCGACCTCGTCCCGCTCCTCCGCGAAGAGCTCATCCTCGTCACCCCCGTCGCGGCGCTCTGCCGTGTGGATTGCGCGGGCCTCTGCCCGGTGTGCGGCGTCGACCTGAACGAGCGTCCGCACGCGCACGACGAGGCGATCGACGAGCGCTGGACGGCGTTGCGGCAGCTCAAGGAGCGGATCGAGAAGGAGTAGGGCCTACCGGCCGGTCAATCCGTGCCAGAGGTCCGCGAGGACGTCGGTCGCGACGTAGCCGTCGAGGAACCGATCGATGTGCAGGAACCATTCTTGGAGCTCCTTGGCTGCCAACAGCACCGGCAGGACCACCATCGCCGCTCGCGTATCGATCGTGAGCGTCGGACGGAACCGGTCCCGCACGGCAACGAAGATGAACCAGAACTCGAAGACGTTCGGAAAGGCGAACAGCACCGCGCGCGAGCCGGTCAGCTCGAACAGGCCGTCACCGATGAGCCGCAGTCCCAGGAGCCCGAGCGCGATGTTGCGCTCCAGGGGGCGCCAGCGAAGTGCGACGATCGCGAACGTGGCCATGTACGCAAGGTCGCAGACCTTGTCGAAGCGCTGGTAGTCGGCGATGCCGCCGAGCCAGTCCATGAGGAAGAGGTCGCCGAAGTCCGTGAGCAGCGCGACGAGCGCTCCGGCGAACGGCCACCGGAGGACGGGCAGCGCGCCCGCCACCCGATACGCACCGATGAGCACCATCTGCCACGTCACGCGCACCTACAATCATTCACGGGTAATCAAAGGGAGTACAGGAATTGGCCGGTGAACCGAAAAAGCGAACCCCGCATGCCGCGCAGGGCGACCGCCGCAGCCACCTCCGGCTGCGCGCCGCGAACCTCGTGCCCTGCCCGCAGTGCAAGAGCCCGAAGCCGTCACACCAAGCCTGCCCCCACTGCGGCACGTACCGTGGCCGGCAGGTGATCAAGATCCGCACCAAGAAGCGCACCGCAGCCAGCTAGCGCGATGCGCATCGCGGTCGACGCGATGGGTGGCGATCACGCCCCGGACGAGATCGTTCGGGGCGCGTTGCTGTACCGGGCGGAGGGCGGCGCCGCGGAGATCGTCCTCGTGGGCCGCGACGAGATCGTCCGAACGGCGCTCGGCACGGCGCCGCGGCCAGGCATCACGGTCGTCGACGCCCGGGACGTCGTCGAGATGCACGAGCATCCGTCGAACGCGCTGCGCCGGCGCGGCGACACGTCCATCGGCGTGGCGACCGCGCTCGTGAAGCGCGGCGACGCTGACGCGGTGGTCAGCGCGGGGAACACCGGAGCGACGATGGCCGCCGCGTTGCTGACGCTGGGACGCATCCGGGCCATCGACCGGCCGGCGCTCTGCGGCATGCTGCCCACGACAAAGGGGAAGCCGGCCTGCCTCATCGATGCGGGGGCGACCATGGATGCCGAGCCGAGCAACCTCCTGCAATACGCGCGCATGGCGTCGCGGTTCATGGAGCGCGTGCACGGCGTCGTCGAGCCGACCGTGGGGCTCATGAACGTCGGCGAGGAGCCCGAGAAGGGCGGCCGCGTCCAGCAGGAAGCCCATGCGCTGCTGGCCGGCGCGACGGACATCAACTTCTTCGGCAACATCGAGGGACGGGATCCGCTGCGCGGGACGACCGACATCGTGGTGTGCGACGGCTTCACCGGAAACGTGCTGGCGAAGGGGATGGAGGGCGTCGTCGACGTCTTCCGCGAGGGCATCCGCAACGACATCTTCGGCGGAGTCCTCGGAAAGATCGCGTACGGCTTCGCGATGGGCGGCGTGCGCAAGCTTCGGCACCGCCTCGACTACGACGAGTACGCCTCGGCGCCGCTGCTGGGCGTGAACGGCGTCTCCGTCGTGACCCACGGCCGGGCCAGGGCGAACATGGTCCGGCACGCGATCGCCGTGGCCGAGCGATCGGTGTCGCAGGGCCTCATCGCCCTGCTCGCCGAGCAGAGCCGGAGCGGCGTCGCGTGAAGCGCATCGAGCGCGCCGGCCGTCACCCGGCGCGCCGCGTCGCCCTGCAGACGCTGTTCGAGATCGACTTCAACCGCGGCGACCCGAAGGACACCTGGACCCGTGGTGCGTTCCGGGCCGGCCTGACCGAGGTGGCGGCGAGCTTCGCCTGGGAGCTCGTGGACGGCGTGCTCGCCCATCGAAAGGAGCTCGACGCGGAGATCGCCGCCCTGGCGCCGGAGTGGCCGATCGACCAGATGGCCAAGATCGACAAGAACGTGCTGCGCATCGCCCTGTACGAGCTTCGGATCTCGGGCGACGCCCCGGCCGGGGTGATCATCGACGAAGCGGTCGAGCTGGCGAAGCTCTTCGGCTCCGAGGCGGCGCCCAAATTCGTGAACGGCGTGCTCGCGACGGCCGTCGGCGGGCGGACCGGGGGCACCGATTGACGGGCAAGCGTGCCTAGCCCGACACTTGCCCGGGCGCCGGGGGCGAAGCCGGCACGCGTGGAAGTTGCGGCAGGGAGGTTTGCGCTGTTGGCGGACCAGAAGATGTACGAGCGCCTCAAGAAGATCGTCGTCGAGCAGCTCGGCGTCGACGAAGCGGATGTGAAGCCAGAGGCCTCGTTCGTCGACGACCTCAACGCTGACTCCCTCGACCTCGTCGAGCTCATCATGAGCCTCGAGGAAGAGTTCGGGATGGAGATCTCGGACGAAGATGCCGAGAAGATCAAGAGCGTGGGCGACGCTCAGGAGTACATCGAGGAACACGTGGCCTGACGTTCCAGGCGGCACATGAAAGCGCGACCAGGGGAGGCAGCGGCATACGGCCGCTGCCTCTTCGGTTTTCGAAAGGGGTCATGGCGGACGAAGA
>DATJHW010000118.1:0-6560 GCA_035493615.1 Saccharimonadales bacterium (SeqCode)
CGCTCCTTCGCGTGGACGAGGCCCTTGCGACGGAGCTCGAACGGCACCTCCGCTCGTTCATGCAGCACGTCCTCGATCGCGACATCAACGCCGCGCGCCTGCTCGACGAGCTCGCGCGCATGCCCCGTCCGGCCCCCGCGATCACATGAGCGACGGCCCGCCTCCGCAGCTCTTCGACAAGCTCGTGTCCCTCGCGAAGCGCCGGGGCTTCGTGTTCCCCTCGAGCGAGATCTATGGCGGCGCCGGCGCGACCTGGGACTTCGGGCCGCTCGGCGTCGAGCTCAAGAACAACGTGAAGCGCGCGTGGTGGCGCTCGATGGTCCAGCTGCGCGACGATGTCGTCGGCCTCGACGCCGCGATCCTCATGCACCCGAAGGTGTGGGAGGCGTCCGGCCACGTCGAGAACTTCACCGACCCGCTGGTCGAGTGTGCCAGCTGCAAACACCGCTACCGGCTCGACGAGCTTCCCAAGGGCGCCGATGGCCCGTGCCCCAATTGCGGCGAGAAGAAGCTCGGCGCGCCCCGGAAGTTCAACCTCATGTTCAAGACGTTCGTCGGGCCGGTCGAGGACGACGCGTCGGTCGCGTGGCTGCGGCCGGAGACGGCGCAGGGCATCTTCGTGAACTTCGACAACGTGCAGCAGTCGATGCGCCGCAAGCTGCCGTTCGGCATCGCCCAGGTGGGGAAGTCGTTCCGGAACGAGATCACGCCGGGCAACTTCATCTTCCGGTCGCGGGAGTTCGAGCAGATGGAGATGCAGTACTTCGTCCGGCCCGAGGACGCGCCGCGGATCTACGAGGAGTGGAAGGAGACGCGCCGCGGGTGGTATCGCGACCTCGCGGACCACGACGACCTCTTCCGCTTTCGCGAGCACTCCCCCGAGGAGCGCGCGCACTACGCCGCGACCGCGTTCGACATCGAGTTCCGGTACCCGTTCGGCTGGAAGGAGCTCGAGGGCATCCACAACCGCACCGACTTCGATCTCAAGCGGCACTCGGAGTATTCAGGCAAGAAGCTCGAGTACTTCGACGACGCGACGAATGAGCGCTTCGTGCCGTACGTCATCGAGACCGCGGTCGGGGCGGACCGCGCGACCTTCGCGTTCCTGTGCGCGGCGTACGACGAGGAGCCCGATAAGGAGGGTGTGCGCGTGGTGCTCCGGCTGCACCGCGACCTCGCGCCGTACAAGGTCGCGGTCCTGCCGCTGTCAAAGAAGCCCGAGCTGAGCGAGCTCTCGCGCGCGGTGTGGGCACAGATCCGGCCGCACTTCCAATCGACGTACGACGAGACCCAGGCCATCGGCCGCCGGTACCGCCGCCAGGACGAGATCGGAACGCCGCTCTGCGTCACGGTGGACTTCGACTCGCTGACCGATCGGGCGGTGACGATCCGCGACCGCGACGACATGACCCAGATCAGGGTGAAGATCGAGGAGCTCGTGCCGGCGCTCCGGGAGACGCTCGGCCTCGCCTGACCTCGCCGTCGCAGCGCCGGCCGCGCTCGCGGTCCTCTTCTTCACCGCCGGGCTGCGCACTCCGCTCCTCGCCCTGCTCGCGCTTCGGCGCATCCGCATCCTCGCGCTCGTCGTGCTGCCGTACGGCGTCGCCCTCGCCGTCGTCGCGCTCGTCGGGCCCGCGCTCCCGGAGCCGGATCGCCTCGGGCTGACCGCCGTCGCGGTCGCGCCCGCTCTCCTGACCGCACCCGCGCTCGCGACCGCCATCGGCGGCCGGATGGACCGGGCCGGCGCCCTCGTCGTCGGGTCGATCGGGATGTGGCTCGTCCTCACGCTGACCCGAGGACCCGCAGCGGCGGCCGCGGCGCAGGGCGCGATGCTGCCGTTCGTCCTCGGCGCCGGTGTCACGTCGATCGTGCCGATGCTTCCGCAGCTCGTTCGCACCGTCGCGCAGCGCGTCGGCGACCTGGCGTTCCTCGTGCTGATCGCGATCGCGCTGTCGGGCGCCGGGGAACTGAACGCGGCGAACGGCCTGGCTGCGCTCGCCCTGTCCGTCGCGATCGCGGCGACCACCGGGGTGGTGGCGCGGATCGGCGGGGTCGACCTTCGTTCGGCGCTCGCCGGCGCGGGCTCGCGCGACCCGGCCGTGGCCACCGGCCTCGCCATCGCCGTGGGCGGCTCGGTCGCCATCCCCCTGTACTCCGGGCTCCTCCTCCTGGCGGGCTCGGCGGTCCTCACGCTCTGGAATCGCCGCAAAGCTCGGTAATCCGGTTGCGCTCGCCTGGGTGCCGGCCGACCATCGGAGCGTGGTCTACCTCCCGGCGATCACCGCGGTCGTCGCCGCGGCCTTCGCGATCGTCGTGCTCCGCCAGTACCGCAGCCATCACCGGACCTACCAGCTCATGTGGGCCGCCGGCTTCACGATGTTCGCGATCGCCGCGTTCGCGGGGTTCCTCGCGCGGACCGTCGGGCCGACCGGCGCCGGCTACTCCGACTGGTATCGCGTCTTCTACCTATTCGGCGCGATCCTCAACGTCGCGTGGCTGAGCCTCGGGACGCTCTATCTGCTCGCGAAGCGACGGTGGGCGGATGTCGCGCTCGTCCTGGTCGCCCTCCTCTCGGTGGTCGCGGCGTACGCGGTGGTGTCGGTCCCCGTCGATGTGACCGCGGCGGCTGACAGCGGGCGGGGCTTCCCGAACGGGTCGCTGGCGCGGGTCCTCGCGGGCGTCGGCAGCGGTCTCGGCAGCATCGTGCTCATCGGCGGGGCGCTCTGGTCCGCGTGGATCTTCCTGCGCAAGCGGCACAACGGCCGGCGCGCGATCGCGAACGTGACCATCGCGGTCGGGGTGCTCATCGTCGCGGCCGGCGGCACCGCGACCTTCACCGGCGCGTCCGGCGTCCTCGAGCTCGCGAACCTCGTCGGGCTCGCGGTGATGTTCGCGGGCTTCCTGCTGATCGGCTAAGCGAGCGCGGCATCGAGGAAGAGCCGCTCGGCAGGTGAGGCGAGCAGGTGGAGTGCCTCGGTCGCGGTGACGAAGCGTCCGTTATCGACGAAGGGATCGTCAGAGGCCAGCGCGTCACCGGCGACGTCGACGACGAAGACCCACTGGAGTGTGTCGGGGTAGGGGTACTTGTAGCGGGGATCGATGCGTCGCGGCGACAGGTTGTGCAGGTGGAGGATCCCGATCGGGCGCGGCGTGCCGACGATCGCGCAGCCGGTCTCCTCACGGATCTCGCGCGCGAGTGCCTCGTCCGGTGATTCGCCGGGCTCGCGCCGGCCGCCTGGGATCGCGTGCGTGGCTCCCTCCGAGTCGAAGACGAATACCTCATCTCCCCGTCGGGCGATCGCGCGCACCGACACGACGAGATCGAGGGGCGGCTCCATCACGGTGAGGTAGCCGGCGACCTCGAAGCGCTGCTCGATGGACGGCCAGTACCACTGCTCTGTCGCGTCAGGGGTGAGGGCGAGGATCTCCGCGAGGTCCGCCACCCGCCGAGCCTAGTCGCGGGGCAGGCCGTCCTCGGCGTCGTCACCGGCGAGTCGTCCGGCGAATCGCTGCGCGATCGTCGTGGCCGCCGCGGTGAGCGCGGCCATCCCGGCACCCCAGAGCGCTTCCTTCGGCCCGCGCTGCTCGTCCTGCACGTCCGCCATCTCCTTGCGGAGCGACTCGCGGAAGCGCTTGCGCGCGCGGCCCTTCAACCGATCGACCCGGCCGCCGAGGCGCTCGGCGATGCGTTCGATCTCGGAGTCCGGAGTCTTGCGGCGTGCGTCCCGCACCTTCTTCGCGATCGTGACGCCGGCAAGCGCGGCCACGGAGCCCAACGTGCCGACCGTCGCGACGGGCTGCCGGCGGAGCAGGTTCCGCGGATCGACGTCCGACTTCGCGCGCTCGACGAGCGCGTCGACGTCATCGTCGATCGTGCGCCGGAGGTCGGCTAGCTCGCGTTCCGTCCGAGCACTCGGGCTTTCGCCCATCGCACCGTCTCCTTTATCGATTGGATCGAGCGAGTCGGGCCCCGCAGCTCGAGGCGCTTGTAGCCGCCCCAGCCGACGAGGGCAGCGATGCCTCCGAAGAGCACGAGCGCGATGAGCGCCGAGGCCCAGAGCGGCAGCCAGATCGCGATGAGGCCGATGATGAACACAGCGAACGAGATGAGCGTCAGGAACACGAACGCGAGCGCGATCCCGAACCATTTCGCGGCATTCAGGTTCGCCTTGACGATCTCGGCGATCTCCTGCTTGGGCAGCTCGATCTGCTTCCGGATATACGTCCGTACGTTGTTACGGATCCGGCCGATGAGCGTGCTGTATCCAGGGCGTTCGTACACGGGCCGCGACTCTAGCATCGGGACGTTGCAGGAGCAGGAAGCGCGCCATGCACCCGTTTCGGACCCCTCGCGGCCCATAGATCCATAGAGACGTGCGAGATGAAGCCGCCAGGGCGGTGAGCCGGGAGACGACCGGGCTGCCATGGCGGGAGCTCTACGAGGCGCACGCCACCGAATTGGTCGGCTACCTGTGGAGGCTGACCGGGGACGCGGAGGTCGCGACGGATCTGATGCAGGACACGTTCATCGCCGGGATGCGCGACGAGTCGGCGCTTCGCGACCCCGCGAAGGTCCGCGCATGGTTGTTTCGCATCGCGACCCGGTTGGCGATCAAGCGGCTGCGCCGGTCCCGGCTCATCGCGTTCGTTCCGTTCGCCGGCACGGAGCGATCGGCCGTCGGTACTCCGGACGTCGAGGCGCTCGCGGTCCGCGACGCGATCCGTTCGATCTCCGCGGACCAGGCGGTCGCGCTGGTCCTGCACTACGCGCACGGGTTCACCCGCGCCGAGATCGCGGAGCTCGTTGGCCGGAGCGAGGAGACCGTGAAGTCGCGTATCGCCCGTGGCCGACGCGCGTTCCTCGCGGCCTACGACCGGCAGGGAGGCACGCCATGAGCGACGAACAGCGCGACGACGAGCGGATCCGCCGGCTCATGGCTCGGTCGCAGCCGGTGTCGGTCCCGCCGTTCGACGCGCTGCGTCAGACGCCGGCGCGTTCGGCGCGGCGGTCGATCGCGGTGACCCTGGCGACGGTCATCGTCGCGGTCGCGGCGCTCTACGCCGGACAGCAGCTCTCGGACTTCCGCCAGCGGCAGGCGTCGCCGACGACGGGGGTCGCGGCTCCGAGCGGGACGGCGAGTGGGAACCCGACCGCCTCGCCCAAGGTCGTTCTCCCGCAACCGGTCCCACAGCCGGTCACGCGCACGAGCGCGGCGGCGCAGGTCGCATGGCTCGGCTCGTCCGCGCAGGACGGGACGGCGGAGCTCATCGGCGTGGATCCCACCGGGGCGATCGTGGCGCGGCTGCCCTGGTCCGCGCGACCCTACCGGTCCGCCGACGGCACGCTGATCGTGATGGTCGCCGACGATCAGATCACCGCCTATTCGGCCCTGGACGGATCGAAGGGCTGGACGTATCCACGCCAGCCGGCGGCCGGCGTGATCGACGTCGCGTTCAGCCCCGACGGCCGCTGGATGGCCTTGATCGCGCCGCAGGCGTTCGTCCAGCTCATCGACCTGCGGACCGGATCGGCGCAGACCACGCCGCTCGCATCCGACCCGAACGCGGCGACGCCGGGCATGAGCGGCTCGTTCAGCGGGCCGATCTGGTCGACGCTCGTATTCTCCCGCGACTCGACGCGGCTCTACACGATCGTCGACTGGGGCGGGCCACTGCGACTGACCGCGTTCAACGTCACGCCGAGCGGCCTCGTCCAGACCGCCACGGCCGTCAGCGGCAGCGGCGCCGCCCGCCTTCCGACGTGCTCCGGCCCGGGCCTCGCACCGCGAGTGCTTCCGGATGGGCGGACGCTCATGGCGTTCTGCAACTACGACGGCGACGTGTGGCTCATCGACCTCGCGACGCTCACCGAGATCGACGACGTCCGGACCGGCCAGACGAATCCGTTCGAGCAGGCTCCGATCTTCACCCCGGACGGGCAGCTCGTGTACCTCCGCAGCCAGTCGAAGCTCAAGGTCTTCGACGTGCGGACGCGGGCCGTCCTCGGCCCGGTGTTCGCGCCCAAGACGACGAGCGATCCCGGCCCATTCAGCTGGCTGTTCGGTCAGGCGGATGCCGGGTACATCGCGCCGACGATCCCCGTGTCGCCCGACGGCACGAAACTCTACTGGAGCGGGAGCGGCGGCATCGCGGTGCTGCGCATCCCCGACCTCAAGCTGATCGGTCAGCTCTCGCCCAGCCTCGAGCTCAACGAAGTGTGGGTCTCAGGTGACGGCAAGACGCTGTACGCGACCGGCTCGAAGAACGAGCTCTACGTGATCCCGGAGGCCGGCGGCGCGCCGATCAGCGTGCCGGTCAATGGCACCTTCTTCGCGTCGGAGCACGGCTAGCAGGCTCTCTGGGAACATGGCGCCGGTGAACGCCACGGCCCCTGCGGTCTCGATCCGCCAGCTCGCCGGCTACTTCCTCCGTCTCGGTGCCATGGGATTCGGCGGTCCGATCGCGCTCGCCGGCTACATGCAGCGGGATCTCGTCGAGCGCCGCGGCTGGTTCACGCAGGAGGAGTACCTGCAGGGCCTCGCGGTCGCCCAGACCCTGCC
>DATJHW010000119.1:0-2346 GCA_035493615.1 Saccharimonadales bacterium (SeqCode)
GCACGCGGGGCACGGTGCTTCGACGGTCCCGTCAGGCTGGCCGGAGAGGCGGTCGATCGGGCCGACAGCGACCATCACGCTGCCTACGTCTCCGCAGGTCGCGCACGCGGGCGACCCGTCGAGGGCGGGGTGGCTGCAGCCGTACTCGGCGTGGACCGCGCGGGTGTCGGCGACGCGGCCGAGGAGCTTCGCCTTGAACGCTGCGGCGCAGGACGGCTCGTGCTCTCCCCTGCGGGTTGAGAGCGGGTCGGTGCAGATGCAGTCGCGAGTGACCGGAGCGAGGGTCATGCCGAGACTCGCGGCGAGCGGTTGACGGCTTCGATCTGGGCACGCACGTCATCGGCGTGATCGAAGACCATCTTGCGGGCCTCGGGCACGCCGTAGTGCGGCTTGTCGATGTCGAGCGTGGCGATCCAGCCCTCGATGATCGCGTCCATCCTCGCGTGCAGATGCTCGGGGGCGACGGCGCGCGTGACCATGCACCGCCCGAGATCCCAGCCGTCGTAGGGCCGGTCCTTCGGCTCGGTGCCCGTCATCGCGGCGACGACCAGTGCGTTCGACGAGACACCGATCCAGCGGTAGTCGTGGGCAGCCGAGGCGTGCAAGCGCGCGAGCAGGAAGTTCTCGTTGGCAGAGATCGCGCCGCTTCCGCCACAGTGGGCGCAGGGCTCTGTCGGCGCGCTCACGCTGCACCGCTCCGCCGGTCGCGGTGCTCAGCCAGCGAATACAGATTCGACGGCTCCACCAGCCGGAGAGCGACACGTCCGTCCGCACGGTGCTCACGCAGCTCGCGGCGACGATCCCGCGCCTCAGCCCACACGCACCGCACGACGTGCACGACCAGGAGCGCGGGCGCGATCAGGTAGATGACGAGCGTGCGGGTCACTTGCGCCACCCGAAGGACAGGACGACGAGGACGGTGAACACGACCGCAGCGAGCGTCATGCGGCAGCGTCCTGTGTCGGGACGGGCTCCGGGTGACGGGGCGGCAACGCATCCATCAGCAACTCGGACGGGCGGACGTTCTCGCCGAGTGCCAGCGCGAGCCGCGTGAGCGTTCCGACGCGCGGGCTCTTCGACTCGCCCGACTCGATCGCACGCATCTGCGTGTACGACAGGCCGGCCGCGGCCGCCAGCTCGCGGCACGTCATGCCCTTGTCGATCCGCAGTTGCGTCAGGCGGATCACGCGACCAGCCGCCCCTCATCACGGCGAGCGAGCGCCAGCAGATGCTCGAGCTCGCCGGGAGCGATGCCCTGCGCCGACGCCTTCCAGATGTGCGCCGGGAGAAGATCGAAGCGGCGGGCGAGAGCGAACCGTACGCGCTTCTCCGGGTAGTGCCCGGTGTCGAGGATGTAGCGGATCTGCTTCGGCGACATGCCGACCTGCGCGGCGAGAACCTCGGGCGAGAGGCCCATGTTGTCCATCAGGCGGCCGAGCTTCGCGGCCCCCGCCTTGTCCCTGGGATGGCGGGACTGAACCAGTGTTGACGATTGATTTCCGGTTGCCATGCCCGGAACTTAGCAGCTACCACCAGCCGATGGCAAGCGAACTAGTGGAAACTCCGGTCCACTACCGGACACGGATGGCCGATAACTAGGACTGCGATGGACCGCACCGACGATGCCAACACCGGCACCCCTCGATCGGCTACTTTCCGTCGTATCCAAGAGGACGCGGATACGAGGAAGGAACGCCTGCGTCGTCGGATGATCGCCGCGCGCACGGTCGCCGGCCTCGACCAGGCGGCCCTCGTCGCGAAGATCAAGGAGCTGGGTTACACCCGCGGCTGGGGCAAGACCACGATCAGCAGCATGGAGTCAGGCGGCCGCACGATCCAGCCGGAGGAGATCCCGGTCCTCGCCCGCGCGTGCGGCGTGGACGAGTTGTTCTTCTACCTCGACTTCGCGCAGCTCGAGGAACCGGATGTGCGTGAGGCGGTCGCCCAGCTCGAGGATCGTGTCAGTGGCGGGTTCGCGCAGATCGCCAACGAGATGGCGCGGCTAGAGCAATCGTTGCAAGAGCACCGCGAAGTGGGTCATCGAGAGGAACCGCCGGCAGGAGATCCTTCTCGATGAAGTCGGCTACCTGACGCAGAGCGTCGGCACCGGTTATTACCTCGACCGGCGGTTCGTCCGTCTCGACGAGGCGCAGCATCCCAGCATTGTATTGGCGCACGCGACGCCTCCCGTCTTCCTCACGGGTCCGCGCGCCGGTCCGGGGAGCCACCCCGATCCGCCGTGCAGCCCCTTCACTTGTCCCCGTCTCGCGGATCCCTGCCCGGTCGCGCGATGGAGTGAACATCACTGCGGCGGCTGCGTCTAACTGTCGCGACCGGATGTCGTGT
>DATJHW010000120.1:0-2201 GCA_035493615.1 Saccharimonadales bacterium (SeqCode)
CGGCCAGCGCGAGGGCGACGACGATCGGCCCGGCGCTCGTGGCCGAGGCCGAACCGTTCGGTGCGGCCACCAGCGATCCTGCGGATCCGGGCTTTCCGCCCGACTGATCCGGCCCGTCGCTTAGGCTCGTTCGCGTGCCGACAACATCGACGGACCGTCGCCAGCTCATCGAGATCGACGGCAAGACCTTCCTGTTCCAGCACGGTTACCGGTTCGGCAAGGTCACGTACGTCACCCGGCTCCCGCTCGGCCTGAGCCGCACCGTCTGGGCGCCGGGTCACCTCGGCGCGAGCGAGGTCGACGCCGTCGTCCGCGGCGACAACCCCTGGATGCTGGAGTAACTAGCTAACGCGCGCCGTCGTGCAGCGCGTGCGCGCCGCGTCGGTCGAAGTCGACGGGGAACGCACCGGATCCATCGCCCACGGTCTGGTGGTGCTGCTCGGCGTCGGCGCGAAGGACACCGCGATCGATGGCGAGCGGCTCGGGGCAAAGGTCGCCGGGCTGCGGATCTTCGATGACGGGACCGGGAAGCTGCAGCACACGGTGACGCAGGCCAACGGCAGCGTCCTCGTGGTCCCGCAGTTCACGCTCTACGGCGACGTGCGGCAGGGCCGGCGCCCCGACTTCATGTCCGCCGCACCGCCGGACCTCGGCCGCCGGCTCTATGAGGCGTTCTGCGGCGTGCTGCGCGCGAACAACCTCGTGGTCGCGACCGGCGTATTCGGTGCCGCGATGCGCGTGCAGATCGACGCCGACGGACCCGTCACGATCGTCGCCTCGACCGACCGATGGACGGAGGGTGAGCTCTAGTTCGCCGTCGCGAGATCGAGCGCCGCGGCGAGGGTGAGCTTCGCGGCCTTCAGCCAGAGCCGGCGGTTCGAAACGTTCGCGGGTGTGTCGTTCACGGTATGGAAGGTGTAGTTGCCGGGGAATGTCGCGTCATTCTCGCCGTACCGCTGCACGAGCGCGACAGCCGGGATCCCCGCGAGCCCGAACGGCGCGGCATCGAGGATCGTGTTGCCGTCGCCGGCGAATTGCGCGTTCAGCGGGTCGATCCCGATCGCGTACCGGTCATTGGCCGCGGCGACCGTGTCGCGGAGCCTGGCCGACGCGTTCGTGTACCAGATGAGGTCGAGCCGGTCGGTGATCGGATTGAACCCGACCATGTCGATGTTGACCACGGCGCTGTACGGGTACGGCTTGGTCAGCGTCGTCACGTACGCGCCGCTGCCCTTGAAGAAGAGCTCCTCGCCGTCGAAGAACGCGAGCACCACGCGATGCGCGAGGCTCGCGCGATTCTGCGACAGGATCCGCGCGTACTCGAGGAGCGCCGCCGTCCCGGTCCCGTTGTCATCCGCGCCCGGCGCGGCGGTGGTGTTCGGATTCCAGTTCGGCGAACGGTTCGAGATCGAGTCGTAGTGCGCGCAGATCATGATCCAGCCCGCCGTCGGCGGCGCATTCAGCGGATCGATCGTGACGAGCAGGCTCTCGAGCGGGATGCCCTGATACACGTTGCGATACGACTCGACCGGAACGCCCATCGCGCCGAGTTGCTCCTTCAGGTACGCGAGCGCCTTCGCATGGCCGGGGTGGTGAACGTCGCGCGACACGACGTCCGTGAGCGCGACGAGATGGCCGTTGAGTCTGTTCAGGTCGATGAGCTGGATGAGCGCGCCTACCGGAAGTGGTCTCGGAGTCGGCGGCGTCGCGGCACCCGGCGTCGGTGAGGCCCGCCCGACCGCCGAGTCGGCCGGCGCGGAGGTCGTTGGACCGGCGGTGGAGGCGCAGGCCGCGAGCGTGAGGCAGCTCTCGCTGGCGCAGGCGGAGGCGACGAAGGATGCGACGAGCACGAGGACGGTCGGGACCCGCACCGTCATATTCAACGCCGCGCCTGCGATTGACCCTGGCATGCACCGGCGACTAGCCTGCCGCTGCCGACGACAGCGCCGGCCGAGGGGGTCGAGACGAGCTTCGAGCGTTTCCCCGGTCCAGCCGAACCGCAGCTTCCCACAACACCGGTGGGCGCCAGCGACCGCGCCGGACTTCCCGCCGCGCTACGACTCCAGATGCTCACGACCGAGCATTGGAGCTTGCTCGCGACCCGTTCGATGAGCTGGAACGAGGCGTTCAGCCGCGCGGCGATGTTTCTGTCGGTGCTGTCCGGCGCGACCGTCGCGCTCGCCCTGGTGGCTCAGGCCACG
>DATJHW010000121.1:0-2118 GCA_035493615.1 Saccharimonadales bacterium (SeqCode)
TGATTGGGATCGCTGCGGTCCTCTGGGTCGGAGGCAGGCAGGTGATCTCAGGCGGTCTCAGCCTTGGCCTGTTCGTCGCGTTCAATGCCTACGTCGTCATGCTCGTCTGGCCGCTTCGCGTGCTCGGCCAGCGGGTGTCGACCCTGCAGAAGGCGCTTGCCGCCGGCGCGCGGATCACGGAGGTGCTCGAGACCGAGCCCAGGCTGCGTGAGCCGCGGCATCCGCAGGAGCTCGACCAGGCTGTCCGAGGCGAGGTGCAGCTGGAGAACGTGCGGTTCGGCCACGAGGGCGACCGCCCGATCCTCGATGGGCTCGATCTCGAGCTGCGCGGGGGCGAGTCGGTCGCGCTCGTCGGCGCGACAGGCTCCGGCAAGAGCACGGTCGCCGGCCTCCTCGCGCGGCTCTACGACCCGGACGGCGGCCGCGTCCTCCTCGACGGCCATGACGTGCGTGAGCTCCGGCTCGCCGATGTGCGGCAGGCGGTCGCGCTCGTCTTCGAAGAGACCTTCCTCTTCACAGAGAGTGTGCGGGAGAACATCCGCTTCGGCCGTCCGGACGCCGACGATCAAGCGGTTGCTCGCGCCGCCGCACTGGCCGGTGCGGCGGAGTTCATCGCGGCACTCCCGGACGGGTACGAGACGGTGCTCGGCGAGCGGGGCTTCTCGCTGTCCGGCGGACAGCGTCAGCGGATCGCGATCGCGCGCGCGATCCTCGCGGATCCGGCGGTGCTCGTCCTCGACGATGCGACCTCCGCCGTCGACGCGACGAAGGAGCACGAGATCCGCGCCGCCCTCGCGAAGGTGATGCGCGGCCGGACGACCCTCGTGATCGCGCACCGGCCGGCGACGATCGCGCTGGCCGATCGCGTCGCGGTGCTCGAGAACGGTCGGATCGTCGAGGAAGGCACGCATGCGGAGCTGGTTGCCAGGTCGGCGCGCTACCGCGCGCTGCTCGCGCTCGAGAGCGAGGCGGCGTGAACGCACGCGCGTCGTTGCGGGAGGTTTGGGCGGTTGCGCGCCCCTTGATCCGACCGGTGCGGGCCCGTTACCTCGGCGCGGCCGCGGCGGTGATCGCCTCGACGTTGATCACGCTGTCCGGCCCTGCGCTCGTCCGCTACGCCATCGACTCGGGGATCTCGAAGCACGCGCGCGGCCCGCTCGATGCTGCGGCGATCGCTTTCCTCCTTCTCGCGGCGGCGAAGCCCTTCGTCGTCCGCGCTCAGACGCTACTCGCGGCGAGCGCCGGCGAACGCTTTCTCGGCTCCTTGCGGACGGAAGCGTTCGACAAGCTCCAGGCACTCCCGCTCGGCTTCTTCGAGCGCGAACGCGCCGGCGTGCTTCTTTCACGGCTGACCTCGGACGTCCAGTCGTTGACCGAGTTCATCCGCGAAGCGCTGATCGAGGTCGTCGGCAGCGGCCTGCAGATCGCGCTGACCGTGGTGGCGCTCGTGATCCTCTCGCCGACCCTGGCAGCCGTCTCGCTGGTGGCGCTGCCGATCCTGATCGCGTCGAGCTGGACGTTCCACCACAGCGCAGGCCGCGTCTACCACGCAATCCGTGACCGAGTTGCCGAGACGTTGACGGCCTTGCAGGAAGGCCTGGCCGGCGTGCGCGTCGTGCAGGCGTTCCGCCGTGAGCGGCGCACGCTCGAGGCCTACAACCCGCACAGCCAGGCGCAGGTCCACGCATGGCGTCGCGCCTCGTTCGTGAACATCCGCCTCTTCACGATGATCCCGCTCGCGCAGACGGCGGCGCTGCTCGCGGTCCTGCTCGTCGCCGCGTCCATGTATCGCCACGGGTCGATCTCGAAGGGGACGATCGCCGCCTACGTCCTCTATCTGGTGCAGCTGTTCGACCCGGTGGCACGCTTCAGCGAGTGGCTCGGCGAGTTCCGCCAGGGCCTCGCCGCGCTCGGGAAGATCGTCGGGCTGCTGCAGACGCCGAACGCGATCGTCGAGCGCGGCGGAGCGGTCGACCTCCCGCGCAGCGGAACACTCGCGCTGCACGACGTCACGTTCGGCTACGACGAAGAACGGGCGGTCGTTCACGGCGTGACGGTCGAGCTCGAGGCCGGCGAGCACGTCGCGCTCGTCGGCGCGACCGGAGCGGGCAAGTCGAC
>DATJHW010000122.1:0-4406 GCA_035493615.1 Saccharimonadales bacterium (SeqCode)
TCTCCGACGCCGAGAAGCAGGAGAAGGTCCTCAACGCCCTCCAGGCCGTGCTCGACCCCGAGATCGGCCTCTCGGTGATCGACCTCGACCTCATTCGCGAGGTCGTGTTCGCCAACGAGGAAGCCGAGATCAAGATGGTCCTCACCACACCGTTCTGCCCATACGGCCCGATGCTGATCAACCAGATCCAGTCGGTGTCCGAGCAGGCCGCGGAGATGCCGGTGAAGGTCACGGTGCTCGCCGACAAGTGGGAAGCGCCGCCGTGGCTGCGCTGAGCTAATCCTCGGTGGCCGGGCGCGCGCCCGGCTCGACCGCTCGCGACAGCACGAACAGCACGTCCGACAAGCGGTTCAGCCACGGCAGCAGGTGCTCGCCGTCGACGTGTCCGCCGTCCGCGAGCGCGACCAGCCGCCGTTCCGCCCGCCGGCAGACCGCGCGCGCGAGATCGAGCCGCGCGGAGAGCTCGTCCTCGCCGGGGATCACGAATCGCGCCGCGATGTCGACCGTGGCGCGGACCGCGGCGGCGTGCTCCTCGAGCTCCGCAACAGCGGTCGCGTCGATCCGCTTCGGGAGCCGGCCGCGATCGCTCTTGGGCGTGCCGACCTCCGACATGGCGACGTACAGCGCGCGCTGCAGCTCGAGTAGGGTCTCGGCCACGGAGCCGGTCGCGACGGCGCGAGCGACGCCGACCGCCGATTGCGTCTCATCCAGGTCGCCCAACGCCTCGATCCGCGGGTCGGTCTTGCGGATCCGGCCCGGACCGAAGAGCGACGTGTCGCCGGCATCGCCGGTCTTCGTCGTGATGCGCGCTTGCCGCTTCGCATCGGGCATTCGCGAAGTCTAGGGAGCGGTGGTGCGCTGCTATGCTCGGTTTGCTTCCAAACGGGTCCGTGGAGGGAATACACATGCCCACTGGTGGCGGAGACGCAGGCGGCAAGAAGGCCAAGAAGAAGTCCAAAGAGCAGCTCGAGAAGGAGCTGAAGAAGCACGGCACCGTCGCCCCCGTCAACCCGATGGCCTTCGAGGTCATCAAGCCCAAGCGCAAGGAGAAGTTCTAGCGGTGGCGGTACCGAGCAAGTCCGTGCCGTTGTCGTCCGAGGGGTCCAAGAAGGTGAGCGAGAAGACCAAGGCCATCGACGCGGCCATCCTTCAGATCGAAAAGCAGTTCGGGAAGGGCTCGATCATGAAGCTGGGGGCCGAAGGCACCCAGACCATGGACGTCATCCCGAGCGGCTCGCTCGCCCTCGACCTCGCCTTGGGGGTCGGCGGCTACCCGCGTGGCCGGGTCATCGAGATCTACGGCCAGGAGGCGTCTGGGAAGACGACCCTCGCGCTCCACGCGGTCGCATCCGTGCAGAAGAGCGGCGGTACCGCGGCGTTCATCGACGCGGAGCACGCGCTCGACGCCGGTTGGGCTCGCACCTGCGGCGTGAACACGGACGAGCTCCTCATCTCGCAGCCCGACAACGGCGAGCAGGCGCTCGAGATCGCCGACACGCTCGTGCGGAGCGGCGCGGTGGATCTCGTCGTCATCGACTCGGTCGCGGCGCTCGTGCCGAAGGCCGAGATCGAGGGTGAGATGGGGGATTCCCACGTCGGCATGCAGGCGCGGTTGATGAGCCAGGCCCTGCGCAAGCTCACCGGGACGATCTCCAAGACGAAGACCACCGTGATCTTCATCAATCAGCTCCGCGAGAAGATCGGCGTCATGTTCGGAAGCCCGATCACGACAACAGGCGGCAAGGCGCTGAAGTTCTACGCATCGATGCGTCTCGACGTCGCGGGCATCGAGCAGATCAAGAACGGGACGGACGTCATCGGACGCCGGGTGCGCGTGAAGGTCGTGAAGAACAAGGTCGCTCCGCCGTTCCGGATCGCCGAGCTCGAGATCCTCGCGGTCGAAGGCATCTCGCGCGAGGGCGGGCTCGTCGACATGGGCCTTCTGACCGGCGTCGTCACGAAGTACGGCGCGTGGTTCAACTACGGCGAGACCCGGCTCGGTCAGGGCCGCGAGAACGCGAAGCAGTTCTTCCGCGACCACCCCGACGTCGCGGCCGAGGTCGAGGCGAAGGTCCGCGAGAAGTCGGGCGCCATCCCCGTCGGCGGCCCGGATGAGGAAAGCTAGCCAGCCCGCACGCGACGCACCGCCGCCCGGCGATGCCTACGACGCCGCTGTCCGCTATCTCGCATCGCGGCCCCGCAGCGTCTCCGAGATCAAGCGGCACCTGCGCACGAAGCGCTTCGACGAGGCCGAGCAGGACAAGGCGATCGACCAGCTCCGTGCGCAGCGCTACATCGACGACGAGGCGTTCGCGCGCTACTGGGTCGAGCAGCGCGCGAAGTTCCGGCCGAAGGGCCAGCGCGCGATCACGAGCGAGCTCATGCAAAAGGGCGTCGGCCGCGAGATCATCGATCTCGTCCTCGGTGAGGCCGACCCTGGTGCCGAGACGAAGCGCGCGCGCGAGTCGATCCGCCGGCCGATGACCCGCTGGCTCTCGATGGACGAGAACGAACGCAAGCGGAAGATCCACCAGTACCTCGTCAGCCGCGGCTTCTCCTACGACGTGATCGAGGAGATCATCGCGAAGCCCGGGGCGGACGAAGAGTGAGCGCGCGGGCGCCGTGGCGCTACTGCCCGCTCTGCGGCACCGGACTTGTCGAAGCCGCCGACCCTCGCCTGAATCCCGCGTGTCCCGAGTGCGCGTGGTTCCGGCCGACGTACGCCCTGCCGGTCGTGCTCGTACTCGCCTATGCGGTCGACGGACGGATCGTGTTCACGCGTAAGAACGACTGGCCGGAAGGTGCCTGGGCGCTCGTCGCGGGCTTCATCGAGGTGGGTGAGACGGCCGAGGAGGCCGCGGTCCGCGAGCTCGAAGAAGAGGCCGGCGTCACCGGCAGCTCGCCGCGGGTGGTGCGGACGCTCACCCGTGCCGATCAGCTGCTCGTGTACGTGGAAGTTGCCATCGACGGCGAGCCGCACGCCGGTTCGGACGTCGACGAGATCCTGCTCGCCGATCCGGATCCGGCGCGTGTGCCCGAGGGCTGGCTGGCGCGGGAGCTCGTGGACGCGTTTCGCGCCCGCGGCTAGCTCAGAGCCCCCGGGACGTCACGGCCTCGATGTGCAGCGCGATGACCGAGTCGAACTCCGTGTCGCGGTACCGGGCGAACTTCCGCTTCAAGAGCCGGCGCGCGCGGTCGAGCCCCGCACCCCGATCGACGACCTTCATGCGATAGGCCGTTCGCGGTCGAACGCGTGGCGGAGCGGCGCGACATGGGCCATGCCGGCGCGACCCGGGCGGGCCGCGGGCCAGGTCAGCCCAGATGCTTTCGCAGGAAGCGGAGCGTGCGATCCCACGCGAGCGCCGCCGCGGTCGCGTCGTACTGCGGCCGGCTGGGCTCGGCGAACCAGTGTCGCGCGCCCGGGTAGTAATGGAATTCGGCTGACTGCCCGGCGGCCCGCAGGTTCTGCTCGAGCTCTCGGGCCATCGCAGGGGATGGGTCGTCGTCGAGCTCCCCGTAATGGCCCAGGATCGGCGGCAGCTTCGCACCGGGCTCGAGCTCGCCGCCGCCGTAGTGGTCGACCAGCGCGGCGACCGTGCCGGGCCGGCGGCTGATCAGATCCCAGCCGTAGCTCCCGCCCATGCTCCAGCCGAGCACGGCGTACGGGCCGAGTGCGCCAAGCCGGTCCGCGGCGCGATCGATCTCCGCGAGCTGGCGCGCCTTATCGCGAGCCTTCATCAGCGCTTCGGCCGCGGGGATCTCGGTCGCGACGCGCCCTTCGCCATACATGTCCGGGGTCTGCACGGCGAACCCTTCGCCCTCGAGCCGCTGCGCGTACGCGCGCACGTCGTCGTTGAGCCCCCACCACGCGTGCAGGACGAGCACCCCCGCGGTCATGTCGCCGCGATCCTATCGATCTGGGCCGCGAGGTCGAGATCGGCCCGAGAGATGCCCTTGGTCGCGTGCGTGGTGAGGACGATCCGGACCGTCTTGTAGCGCTCGATGTGGATGTCGGGGTGGTGATCCGCGGCCGTGGCCGCGTCGCCGACCTTGTTGACGAAGGCCAGGGCGCTCGTCCAGCCCTTGAGGGTGAAGGTCTTGGTGATCGACTGGCCGTCGCGCTGCCAGCCGTCGAGTTCTCCCAGCATTTCCGTGAGGAGCGGCTCGGCCAGCCGCTGCTCGCTTTCCGGTACGCCCATCCTGCTATTCTCGCCTCACTTAACTCTTGTGAACTCCCGGCGCCCGGGGCACGCCGTCCCGAGCGCCGATTCCGCGGACGGGGGCCTGCGCCCTCACAACGGCGCCGACTTCGCGTACGCGGGCACACGGAAAGGATTCTGGTCATGCCCGACAACCTCGTCGTGGGCGTCATCGCCCTCGTCGCCGGGTTGCTCGTCGGCTTCGGG
>DATJHW010000123.1:0-37015 GCA_035493615.1 Saccharimonadales bacterium (SeqCode)
CTTGTGATCGGTCGCCCACTTCTTCGTGACGATGGTGCAGTTCTCGACGGCCGGCACCTTCTGCGAGGCGAGGTCCATGATCACCTTGAAGCCCGCCTTGACGAGCGCGGCGGTGTCCGGCGGATGGCCTGGCCCGGCGTAGACCTGGTTGGCGAGCATCGCCGCGGTGAGGTTGGCGACGGACCCGGTCGAGAGGATCGAGACGTCGGAGAGCTTCAGCCCGAGCTTGTCGATGGCCTGGTCCGCCGCGACCTCCGACGAGCCGCCCTTCGAAGCGACCCCCACGGTCTTGCCCTTGAGATCGTTCGGGCCGGTGTAGCTCGCTGGCGCCATGAGCACCCACGGCGATACCGGGACGAACAGGGTGACCGCTTCGATCTCCGCGCCGCCGGCGTACGCGCTCATCGCCTCCGTCCCGCCGAGCTGCGCGATGTCCACCGAGTTCCCGAGGAGCGCGGCCATCGCCTTGCCGCCGCCGTCGATGAGCGAGAGGTCCACGTCGAGGCCGTTCTTTAGGAAGATGCCCTTCTCCTTCGCGTAGAACGGCGCGAGGTTCGCCGGGGTCACGTTGCCGTACGCGGCGCGGATCTTCACCGGCTGGGGCGTCGCGGTCGCGGTCGCGGCGACCGAGGCGCTGGGACTGGTGACCGAGGTCGGTCCGCCCGCGCCACCTCCGCATCCGACGACGACGACCATGCTGACGGCGATCGCGAGGGCTCGAAGCGCGATGGCGGACCGCATCTGGTCACCTCCCAATACGCTCAGCGGGCCGGCCCGGCGAGCGGCGGGCGAATTATCAGACCATTCGACCATTCCTGCTAGCCTCGCCGGATGCCCGAAAACGCCGGCGATCGGTACGCCGTCGCGCGTGAAGTCCTGTCACGGATCCCGCACGGCGTCGCGATCATCGCCGCCGCCGACGGGGCCGAGCGTTCGTGCGCGACCGGCACCGCGATGTACGTCTCGTTCGAGCCGCCGATGGTCGCGATCGCCGAGCACCCCGGCAGCCGGACGTGCAAGCTCATCCAGCGGAGCGGCGCGTTCAGCGTGTCGTTCCTCCACGCTGCCCAGCAGGACATCGCCGAGCGCGCCGGCCATGCCGCCGAGGGCACGGACAAGTTCGCGGCCCTCAGGATCCGCGCGATCGACGCCCCGGCCGATGCCGGGGGCGCTCCCGCCGTGGCCGGCAGCATCGCGGTGCTGTGGTGCAAGGTGCGCGAGATCACCGAGACGGGCGACCACCTCCTGTTCACCGGCGAGGTCGTCGCGCACCGGGTCGACGCTGCGAAGATCGACGCGCTCCTCCGCTACCGCCGGCGCTACGCCCACATCGGGCACGAGACGAGCGTCGAGGCGCCCGAGGGGTACCCGACCTGAGCGAGAAGGACAGTCGGGCGCTCGTCGCGCTCGCGTGCCGGGTCATGGCCGCGGCGGGTCTGTTCGACATGCACGGGCACATCAGCCTGCGCGACGGCGACATCGCGTACATCAACGGCCGTCGCTCATCGCGGGTCTCGGTGACCCCGGCGCAGATCGCCGTCGTGAAGGTCGCCGACGGGTCCGTCGTGAGCGGCGAGCCGCCGGCCGAGACGCCGCTCCACCTGGGCTGCTATCGCGCGCGGCCCGAGGTCCGGAGCGTCTCGCACTTCCATCCGCTCGCCGCGACGGCGTTCGCCACAGTGGGGAAGCCGCTCATCACGGCGTTCAACGCCGGCGCGCCGTTCGGGAATGTGGTGCCGGTGTACGACGATCCCGATCTCGTGCGCAACGACGAGCAGGGGACCGCCCTCGCGAAGGACCTCGGCGCGCACCGCGCGGTGCTGCTACGCGGTCACGGCGTCGCGGTCGTCGCGGATGATGTCCCGAGCTGCGTGACGCTGTCGCTCTACCACGAGGAGAACGCGAAGCGCCTCGCGTACGCGATGTCGATCGGCGATCCCAAGCCCTACACCGAAGACGAGATCACGCGCGTGGCCGCGAGCCTGTGGCAGCCGTTCGTGATCGAGAAGACCTGGATCGACGCCCAGGAGCGGGCGCGCCGCGCGGGCGCCCTGGACGATCTGCGCTAGCGGGGTTCAGTCGGCGAACGACGTGGCGGCTACCTGCGCGCCCTCGCGGTCCGAGTGCCCGCGCAGCGGCACGTCGCGCATGAACAGCGAGGCGACGAAGGCGATGACGATGAGCGCTGTCGCCACGAGGAAGGCGTCGTGCAGCGCGCCCGAAATAGCGGCGCGCGCGGCGAGCGGCACGGTCGCACCGCCCAGCTCGGTATCGACCCCGACGCCGGTGGTCGCGAGGCGGTGGCTGAGGATCGTGCCCAGCAGCGCGAGACTCGCGGTGGCACCCATCTGGCGCCAGAACTGGAGCTGGCTCGAGGCCACACCGACGACGGAGATCGGCACCGCGCTCATGAGCGCGTTCTGGTAGAGCGGCATGGCGAAGCCCGTCCCGACGCCGATGAGCACGATGTCCCGGACGACGTCGGTCTCGGCGCTGCCAGGTGCGACCTGCGTGAGGAGCCACATCCCGATGGCCTGCAGGGCGACGCCGCCGGTCCCGATGAAGCGGTACGTGGTGAGCCGGCTGATGAGCTGCCCGGTGGTGACGCTCCCCACGAGCATGCCGAGCATCATTGGGGTCACGAGCTTGCCTGAGGCCGAGGCGCTGAGACCGAGCTCGCCCTGGTAGACGAGCGGCACGAACAGCGACACGCCGAACATCCCAACGGCGCTGAAGAAGCCGACGACGATCGCGGTCGTGAACGCGGGCACGCGGAACAGCCCGAATGGGATGATCGGGTGGCGCTCGCGCCGCTCGATCCGGACGAAGACCGCGAACGCGACGAGGGCGATCGCGAGCAAGGCGAGCACGAGCGGGGAGCTCCAGTCGTGGTCGCGGCTCAGCGACAGCGCGGTGAGCAGGGGAACGACGGTCGCGGCCAGGGTGATCGCCCCGACGACGTCGATGTCGCGGCGCGACGCGCTCGTGCGGACCGCGGGCATCCCGCGGATGATCACGGCGAGCGCGGCAAGGCCGAGCGGCAGATTGATGTAGAAGACCCAGCGCCAGCCGAGCGTGTCGGTCAGCACGCCGCCCAGTGTCGGCCCGATCACGGCGGCGAGTGCGAACGTGCCGCTGAAGATGCCCTGCATCCGCGCCCGCACCTTCGGCGGATAGATGTCCGCGACCACGGCGAACACCGACGACATGAGGATCCCGCCGAAGAGACCCTGGATGCCGCGGAAGACGATGAGCTCGAGCATGGTCTGGCTCAGGCCGCAGAGGGCCGAGGTCACCAGGAACCCGGCCATCCCGACGATGATGAAGAGCTTCCGCCCGAACAGGTCGCCGAGCCGGCCGGAGATGGGGACCATCGTGGCGGAGGCCACGAGGTAGGCCGTGCCGACCCAGGCGTACGCGGCGATGCCGTTCAGCTCGGCAGCGATGCGCGGGAGCGCGGTGCCGACGATGGTCGAGTCCAGACTGGCCAGCAGCATCCCCATCAGGACGCCGATGGTGACGACGACGCGCTGGGGGCGGCTCAGCTCAAGGGTCATTTGCGAGTCAATGGTAGTGAGCAACGCGGATGCCTACTGGTCGAGCGGGCTGACGATCCGTCCGTTGAGCTTCGCTTCCCAGTGCACGTGCGGCCCGGTCGTGAGGCCGGTCATCCCGATGAGCGCGACCGGCTGGCCGCGGCTCACGTGATCGCCGGTGGCCACGAGCGGCAAGGAGGTGTGGTAGTCGCAGCTCTCGAGCCCGCCGGCGTGCAACACGCAGACCCGGAAGCCACCGACCGGCACCCATCCGACCGCGTCGACGACGCCGTCGTCGGACGCGACGATGATCGATCCGACCGGCGCGGCGATGTCGATGCCGGTGTGGCTGCCCTGGAGGAACTGGGTGAACGCGCCGGCGACCGGCCGCACGAAGCGGTTGCCATCGGTCGCGATCTTCTGCGCGCGCGAGCGCGAGACCGGGTCGGAGCGCAGATCGATGCTGACGGCGTTGGCGACGCCACAGCGATACAGCTCGAGCTGCGACGTGTAGAGGCCCGTGCGGCTGACCCCCTCGAACCAGTGGCCGTCCGGACTGAACGTCCGGGTGCCGAGGAGGTTCGGGATCGTGACCACCGCGGCGTCGTCGTTGCTCCACACCGGGAGCCGATCGAAGGTGTTGCCGCCCGGGACGGTCGCGGCCATTGCGCCGACGAACAGCCGGCCGTCGGCGGTCCAGCCATGGACCGGTCCGCGGAAGCTTGACAGGGCGGCGTTGCGCAGACTGCCGTCGGCGGCGCGCAGCGTGAGCGCGTTGGCAGACCGGAGGAGCAAGGTCGCGCCGCGCGGCGACCACTCGGTGAAGGTCGTGTTGCCATCGCCGATCGGTGTCAGCGCACCGGTCGCGGTCACGCCGACGTAGCGCCTGCTCGTGCCGTCGTACGAGTACTGCGTGATCGTGAACTGGGTGCCGTCCGCGCTGAAGTACGCGTCGTCATACGGGTATTGCGGAGCGAGCTCGGGATCGACGCGGGACAAGGTCCATTTCACGCCGAGGGTCCAGACCCGGATCTCGTCGTTCTTCCAGTAGAGGAGCTGGTCTCCGCTCCACCCGAAGCCCGGCTCCGAGGCGTCGATCTCGGCGACGATCTCGCCGGAGAGCAGGATGTGGATCGATCCGTCCTCATCCCAGTACGCCATGAGCGCACCGGTGGCCGACCACGATGGCTTGTTGCCGTGGCCGAGCTCGCGGATCTTCCCGGTGGCGACGTTGAGCGTCGCGACGCGCTGGTCCTCTTCGTAGCCCGTGACCGTCTTCTTGGACGGGATATTGACCGTGTGGACGTACGCGAGCGTCGTCGAGTCCGGCGACCACGCGGCGGCGACCACGTTGTCGATCTCCGGCGGCGTTGCCCGCACCGTGCAGCTCAGCGGATCCGGACTGCCGTCGTCCACAGGCGGCAGCTCGCTTGGTGACCAAGCGACCGGGCCCACGGTCGACGCTGCTGCAGGCACGCAGGCGAGCTGCGCGGCGACCGCGAGGACAAGAAGGAGAACGCCGCCCGCGCGGACCGCACCCACGTCATCGGGAACGCGGCCGCGAGCCGTTCACTGTGGGCGTTACGGATCGGCGTGGTGTCAAAGTGCGAACGCGCCGGACACCGTCGTGCGCCGCGCTCGTCTTGGCTGATGAGCGACCGACCGAGGCCGGCCGCGCGATCACTTGAAGGTGATCAGGTCCCCCCGGCTGAGGGTCACGAGCTTCTCGGCCAGTGGCTTGTTGTCCGCGTTCGTGAAGCCGGGCTGATTGAGCATCTGCCACTCGGCGACGGTCGTCTCGAATGGGATCGAGCCGGAGATCCCGTCGACCGCGACCACCACGGTGTAGCCGCGGACGTTGGCCTCGAAGGCCGTGTACAGCACCGCCCCGTTCGCCCGGGTGCCCACGAGCAGCAGCGTCGTCACCTTCTTCGCCTTGAACGTCGCGTCGAAATCGGGGTTGTTGAACTTGTCGGCGTTCGTCGGAACCACCGTCACGTCGCCGGCGGCCGGCGCGACCTGCGGCACGATCGCGTTCGCCGCGGCCGTGTTCGTGTACACGACCGGCACGCTCGCGTCCCGGGCCTTCTTGATCAGCGCCTGGATCGCCGGGATGCTGTCGTTACACGCGGGCCGCGCGGAGCAGGTCGGGTTGATGATGTCCAGGACCACCAGCGCGGTCGACTTCGGGTCGAGCGTCACCGCCACGGGCGCCGGGAGCGCCGGGGCGAGGTTCGGGTTGGGCGCCGGCGACGTGGAGGCGGTCGCTGCCGCCGTCGGCGCGGCCGTGGTCGCCTGCGGCGGGGTGGGTGAGGGCGTGGCCGCGGGTGCGGTGCAGGCCGACGCGATCGCGAGCAGCGCGAGGAGTCCCAGAACGCGGCGCAAGGTGTCCCCCTATCTGAAGCGGGTGAGCTCCCGCTTCCGCACGATCGTGTCCAGCAATGCGGGCCGGCCCTCGGTCCGGATCACGTCGATCGCCCGCCGGAGCGCTGGGCCGACGGCCTTCGGGTCGTCGATCGGTCCCTCGCTGTACCAGCCGAACGACTTCGCGAGCATCGCGAAATCCGGCGCGGGCTCCGAGAGATCCATCCCGATGTTCGCCTTCGTCCTGTCGGTGCCGCGCTTGTCGGCCACGCGGAGCTGGTGCTCCCAGTCGTTGTAGTAGGCGCGGTTGTTGTACATGACCAGCAGCATCGGGAGCTTCTGGTTCGCGACCGTCCACAGCGCCCCGGGGTCGAAGAGGAGGTCGCCGTCCGGCTGGATGTCGACGACGAGCTTCCCGTCGCCCCGGTGCGCGAGCGCGACGCCGATCGAGATCCCGATCTGGGTCGCGGTGCCCAGGCTGCGGCCCGGCCAGCGGACCGGGGAGTCGATGTCCCAGAGCTTCCACGCCCAATCCTCGAGGTCCGCGCCGGTGAGGACCCAGTCCTGGTCTTTGATCGCGTCCCAGATCTCGCTCGCAAGCCGGGCCGGCCAGATCGGCGAATCGTCCCAGTGCTCGCGGCTCTTCGTCTCGACCTCGGCCCGCAGCTTCGCGTTCTCCTGCTCCATCCGCTGCCGCCGGCCGGGCCAGAGCGCGCTCGCGTCGGCGGCGACGAGCTCGCGGAGGGCGGGGAGCGCGATCGCGGTGTCGGCCGTGATCGAGAGGTCGACCGGCTGGAACTGGCCGAGGTCCTCGGACCACTTGCTCGACCGGAGCTCCATCAGTCCGATGTCGATGATCGTGCAGCCCTCGGGGATCCGGCTCTGCTTCTGATGCGTCGAGCGGTCGAGACGGTGGAGCATCCGGTAGAGGTCGCCGACGTCGAGGCTCAGGACGACGTCGGCGTCAGCCAGCACCGCGTCGCTGCCGGTGAAGTTCAGCGGGTGGCGCGTCGCCATGGAGAGCCGGCCCTGGCCGTCGATGACCGGCGCGCCGAGCAGCTCGGCCAGCCGGCGCAGCTCGGAGAACGCGGTGGGATGGCGGCCGGTGAACTCCGCGAGGATCACCGGCCGCTCGGCGTGCGCGATCAGGTGGGCGGCATGATCGAGCGCTTCAGGGTCGGCCTGCACCGGCGTCGGGCGCGCCGCTTCGATCTCCGCGGTGACGCTCACGGGCGCAGCCAGCTCGTCCTCCTGCAGCCCGGCGTCGTAGCAGAGGTAGACCGGACCAGCCGGCTCGAGCATCGCGATGCGGTAGCCGCGCGCGAATGACGAGCCAAAGTCCGCGACGCTCGCGGGCTGGTCGTCCCACTTGGTGTAGTCGCGGACGGCGTTGCCCTGCACGAGCGCGCTGTGGATCCAGTCGATGTACGGGCGGCGCTTGCTCCGGTCCAACGGTCCGGTCGCGCCCAGCACGAGCAGCGGGACGCGGTCGACGTGCGCGTAGTAGATCGCCATCGCGGAGTGGAGCAGCCCGACGACGTCGTGGACGATCGCCGCCATCGGCTTGCCGGTCACCCTCGCGTACCCGTGGGCGATCGCGACGGCGATCTCCTCGTGGGTGCAGGTGATGATCTCCGGCTTGTTGCCGCCGTAGTTCACGATCGAGTCGTGCAGGCCGCGGTACGTCGCCCCCGGGTTCAGCGCGGCGAACTCGATGCCGAAGCCCTGCAGCAGGTCGACGATCACGTCGGAGCCGTAGCGCGCGGTCACCGGCACCTCCCGCCCCGAATCGTCTGATTGTTATACCTTTCACCAACACACGCTTTCACGGAGGTTCGCGGTGGCTGAGGGCGAGGGCCGGGTCTTCCTGCGGGGGCTGAGCTCCGAGACCTACGGCCTGGGCGAGTTCCGGCGCCGCCAGCGGGCCGCCGACCGGGTCCGCCGGGCAGGCACGGTGGTCGACGACGCGAGCGTCGGCCACTCCGGCGATTCCGACCAGTCCCGCACGTCGTGGATGCTCGGTCCGGGCGACGACCCGTTCCTCACCCAGACCCTCCAGGTGCACTTCGTCGAGCTGTTGCCGGGCGGTGCGAACCACGGTCACGGCCACCAGAACGAAGCGTGCTTCTACATCCTGGAGGGCTCCGGGTACGAGATCCACGACGGGGTGCGCTACGAGTGGGAGCAGGACGACTTCGCGATCGTGCACACCGACTGCGTCCACAAGCACTTCAACGCGAACAAGGACGTCCGCGCGCTTGCGCTCGTCCTGAAGGCGAAGACCAACTGGATGGCGATGGGCCTCTGGCAGCAGGGCCGCAGCGGCCCGTTCGACAAGCCGGGCTATGGGCCGCGCCAGGATTGGTCGCAGCTTTGGACCCCGGGCGCGGCGGCGAAGCGCAAGGTCGTCAAGAAGTCCGACACCCGATGGGAGGACACGCGGGACGGCCGCGTGCGGATCATCTCGTCAGCCGAGAAGACCGACGTCCGCACGAACAGCGTCGACGTGTACCAGCAGGAGATCGCGCCCGGCGGATCGAGCGCCAAGCACTGGCACATGGCCGACGAGGCGGTCTACGTCATGTCCGGCAAGGGCCACAGCCTGCACTGGGACGTCGAGGCCGAGATCGCCGAGAAGTACTACGCGCGGGTGGCCGAGACGCCGTCACGTTGGGACTTCACCGCGGGCGACCTCCTGTACATCCCGCAGAACACCGTCCACCAGCACCACAACGACGGCGACGAGCCGCTGCTGATCATCTCCGCGCAGAACCGGCTGTTCAAGCAGCTCGGCTACGACAACGTCGTGTACCTCGAGGACGCCTCGGCCGGCAGGCAGAAGGCCGCCGCGACGGCGTGACCGGCGGCACCCCGTTCACCCCGGTCCGTCAGGCCCGTGCGTCGGGAGAGATCGTCTCGCAGATCGAGCGGAAGATCTTCGATGGCGATCTCGTGACCGGCAACCGGCTCGAGTCCGAGCGCGAGCTCGCCGAGCGGTTCGGGGTCTCGCGGATCACCGTGCGCGACGCGCTGCGGGTGCTCGAGGCCCGCGGCCTCGTCCACGTGAAGGTCGGTGCCAGCGGCGGCGCATTCGTGAGCGAGACGAACGTGGATCAGGTCGCGGAGTCGATCTCGACCATGATCATGCTTCGGCGGATGACCCTCTCGGGCGTCGCCGAGGCCCGCACGGTGGTCGAGACCGCGACCTGCGAGCTCGCGGCGGAGCGCGCCGACGCCGCGGCGATCACGAGGATCGAGCAGACCGTCGAGCGCGGCCGCTCGGTCGTGCGCGAGCAGGCGCCGCACACCGAGGCGAGCATGGACTTCCACGTCGCGGTCGCCGACGCCGCCAAGAACGAGCTGCTGTCGGCGACGGTCGCCGCGTACCGCGACCTCCTGGTGCAGACGCTCCACGACATGCGGGACGTCCGCTCGGCCAAGGCGACGCAGAACGCCCACGAGGAGATCCTCGACGCGATCCGCTCGCGCGATCCCGAGGCCGCCCGCAGCCTGATGCTCGAGCACCTCCAGGATTTCGAGAAGCGCCTGCGCCGCTGGCTCGCCACGCAGGAGCAATCCGAGCTCCTCACCCGCGCGCGGCACAAGTCCGCGCGTACCGGCTAAGCGCGCGGCGTGACCGCCACGCGGCGGATCGTCGTCGCGCTGTCGGGCGCGTCAGGTGCGACCTACGGGATCCGGGCGCTCGAGGCGCTGCGCGCAGACCCGTCGGTCGAGATCCACGCCATCGTCTCGAAGGGCGCACGGGCGACGATCGAGTACGAGACCGACCGGTCCGTCGCGGACGTCCTCGCCCTCGCGCACGTCCAGTACGAGGAGAACGACCTCGCGGCCGCGCTGGCCAGCGGGACGTTCCTCACCGCCGGGATGCTCGTCGCGCCCTGCAGCATCCGGACGATGAGCGCGATCGCCCACTCGATGAACGACAACCTCATCGTGCGGGCGGCCGACGTCCATCTGAAGGAGCGTCGACCGTTGGTGCTGATGGTCCGCGAGACGCCCCTGCACGCGGGTCACCTGAAGTCGATGCACGAGCTCGCGCTCTACGGTGCCGTGATCCTGCCCCCGGTGCCCGGCTTCTACATCCTGCCGAAGACGATCGACGACCTGGTGGATCACAGCGTGGGCAAGGCCCTCGATCAGCTCGGCGTCGCGCACGAGCTCTTCCCGCGCTGGACCGGGCCGAAGAAGAAGTGACCGGCCGCCCATTCGGCTTGGGCGGCCTGCGCGAGGAGCTCCTCAATCGCGGGATCCTGCTCACGTACCTCGTCTGTCTCGTGACGACGACGACGGAGGGCACGCAGAACCTGCTCTTCCCGCTGTACCTCGGCCGGTACGGCTACGCCCTCACGGCCATCGGTACCCTCGGATCGCTCCTCGGCGTCATGCGCCTGGCGTCACGCGTGCCGAGCGGCGCACGGTATCGCGGCTCGCGCGCGAAGGCCCAGCAGCTCCTGTGGCTCGCGGTCTTCCTCGCGTCGACGAGCGGCTACTACTTCGCGCGCGGGGAGCTCTGGGCGATCGTCGCGATCACCCTCGTGCACGGCTTCGCCTTCGGCAGCCTCGGCACGATCAACCTCGCCGTCGCCATCGACACGAGCGGCGGCCGCCGCGCCGGTGCCGTCATGGGCTGGTACACGGCGTCGCTGTCCGGCGGCTACGCGGTCGGCGCGTTCGCGGCGGGAGCCGTGGCGGACAGCGCCGGCGTCGAGCTCGCGCTGCTCTGGCTCGGGCTGCTGCCGCTCGTCGCGATGGCCGCGGTGGTGCTGACGCCGGCGCTCGCCGACGCCGCCCGCGGCCCATCGGCTCCGGGCGCATGGTGGCGCCGCGGGCTCTCGGCCTTCACGGCCATCGACGCGAGGGTCTGGCTGGCGTTCACGATCGTGCTGTTCCTCAACGTGCTCTCGGACAGCACCGACACCTTCTTCCCGCTGTACGGCACGGCCATCGGTCTGCCGGTGATCCTCATCGGCACATTGAAGGGAGCGCGCTCGGCGTCGGCCACGGTGATCCGGTTCGTCGCCGGCGCGATCTTCCGCTTCGTCGATTTCCACACGATCAACTTCTGGGCGGTCGTGCTCTTCGCCGCGACGACGTTCGTCATCCCGCTCGTCGGCGGGCCGCTCGCGGGCTCGGTGCTGCTGGCGGTGTTCCTGATCGCGGGCCTCTGCCGCGGCATCCTCCGCGTGACGACGGCCGCGACGATCGCCGAGATCCGCCACGAGGGCCGCGAGATCGGGCTCTCATCCGGCCTGTACAACGCCGGTCTGGACCTCGGCTCGATCATCGGCCCGGCCGCCGGCGGTGTCGTCTCGACCGCGTTCGGCATCCCGACGATGTTCCAGGTCCTCGCCGTCGCGAGCCTCATCCTGTATCTCGGCGCGTCGCTCGCGAGCCCGAAGGGTCGCGCGACGCTCGCCCCGGTGTTCCGGCCGAAGGCACCCGCGGAGCGTTAGAACCGCCGTCGCTCAGGCAGCGGTGCGCTGTCGCTCCCCGCCGAAGGCTGCCGCAGCCGGTATGCCGTGACCTACGACGCGCTGGGGAACACGAGCGATTTCACGATCACCGGGACCACACCGCTCGGTGGCTGCGGCGCGCCGACGTCGATGTAGTCCAGGTCGCCGAGGTCGAGGCCGTCGAGCGTGACGAGCTCGCCGGCGAAGTCGAGCTCGTCGCGCAGGACAGCGGCGAGCGTCGCGGCGACGTCGCCGTCCGTTGCGACGACGAGCGGCCGCCGATCCGTGGCCGCGGCGATCCGCACCGCGAGCGCGCGGATGCGCGCATGCTCCGGCTCACCGTCCCACTTCACCGCGAGGGCCAGCGCACCGCTGCCGCTCGCGTCGGCGCCCAGCCGGACGACCGGGACATTCCGGAGTGGCAGGGTCGCGCCGAGGCCGATCGTGCTGCCGGACACCTGCACCGTGAACTGCGACGCGCCGATGACCGTCGCCCGGATCCCGTCAGCGACCGGCTCCAGCGGCGCCGGGAGCTTGTCGCGCCTGAGGGCGAGGGCCTCGGCCAGCTCGCGCCCGAGATCGTCGTGGTCCGCCCGCTCGCGGCCCGAGAGGTACTCGGAGACGCCGCCCGACAGCGTGACGCGCTTCGGCGCGGACGAGCGGGGGAACGGCGGCAGCAGCTGCAGCGCGGGTGGGACGCGCGCGCCGCGGCTGGCGGCGACGATCGCGTCGGCGAGCTCGCCGGCGATCCGGCGGCGTTCGTCCCGGTCGCGGCCTGCCCTCCGCGAGCGCGCGCCCACGGCGATCGCCGTGGTCGCCACGATGGTCCCGTCCTCGATGCGCGCGAGCTTGGTCGTGCCGCCCCCGATGTCGACGTGCAGGATCGTCTCATGCGTCCGGCGCGAGCGCGCGACCGCTCCCGAGCCGTGCGCCGCGAGCGTCGCCTCGAGTGCGTGCCCCGCGGTCGCGCAGACGAACTTGCCGCCCTCGCCGGCGAAGAGCAGGTCGAGCTCGCGCGCGTTCCGTCGCTCGAGCGCGGCGCCGGTGAGGATGACCGCGCCAGTGTCCACGTCGTCGCGGGTCAGCCCGGCGTCGGCGTACCAGCGCGCGATGTGCGCCGCGAGGGCGCCCGCATCGATCGCATCCGCTGAGAGATACGGGGTCAGGACGATGGGGGAGCGCTGGATGACCTCGCGCTCGACGACGACGTAACGGCTCGAGAGAGAATCGGCAAGCCGCTGGAGCCGGAGGCGGGCGAACATCGCGTGGCTCGTCGTCGAGCCGATGTCGATGCCAACGGTGCGAAGGACGACATCGTCGGGCTGCCCCTCCTCGAGCTCGCCGGCAAGTGCCGCCGGGTCGATCGCCTCGTCGTCGTGGCGATGGGTGCCGCTCAGGCGGGTTGGAAGACCGCGTCCATGCGCGACGGGATGCCCCGCTTCCGGAGCTCGTCCTCGTAGATGCGGCGGATGCGCGGATCCTCGTCCTCGTATTCGATCTGCCGGCCGCCCTCCTTCACGCTCACGTCCATGCCCATGAACGTCGCGCGCTTGTCGGCGAGCGTCGGGTAGCGCAGGCCGCCGAACGCGACGGCGAGATAGCGCGCGGGCTCCGGCGAGGCGTTGAAGTGCTGGTGGAACAGCCGGTCGGCCGGCGCGAACACGCAGCCGTGCTTCCAGTCGAAGCGCCGGAGCTCCGTCTCGCCCTCCCACCAGTAGAGGCTGTAGCCGGTGCCGGTCACGGCGAAGACGTGGAAGTCCGCGCCGTGCCGGTGCCCCTTCTTGTAGGTGCCGACCGGCATCTCGGACATGTGCGCGTGCATCGTCCCGTCCGCGAGCACGAACATGATGTTGCTGCCGCCGGCGCCGCGGGCCTTCCACTCCTTCAGCTCGAAGGTCCGGAGGTCGGGCACGAAATTCGTCTCCCACATGTGCCGTCCCGGGCGCATCGGCAAGAACGTGCCGTCGCCGCGGAACTGGCGGGACTCACCGAAGCGCTCGGGGAACGCGCGCGGGTTGTTCCAGATGAAGTCCTGGTCGCGGAAGAGATTGATCGTCAGCGGCAGATCGGTCACCGCGACGAAGCGCGCCGGCTCGGAGCCGCTGCCGTTGTAGTGGCGGTACGACGCGTTGAGCGGGATCGCGAAGAGGCTTCCGGTCTGCCACTCGAACGAGTGGCGCTCGCCCGACGGCGATTCGACGCTCGTGCTCCCGCGCCCGGCGAGGACGTACACGACCTCCTCGTATAGGTGTCGCTGCGGTGCGGTCTTGCCGCCGGGCGCGATCTCGACGACCTGCATGTCGACGAAGTCGCCCCGCCCGGTGAGATGGGCGAACGCGCCCTTCGCGTCGAGGCGCGGCCAGGGCGCCAGGTCCAGCTCGAGCAGGTCGAGGCCGAAATCCGCGTGGACGGGGATGCCCTCTGCGGCGACCCAGTCCTGGTATGGATCGACGAGGAACCGGGGCTCGCTCACCGCGTGGCCCTCTCCCGCGCGGCCTGCGGCGCGAGGAGGTGGCCCCACTTCTTCCGGGTCTCGCGCTTGGTCTGGGCATCGGGACCGATCGCGACCGGGAATTCGTCGCGCCATTCCCACGGCCGCGTCGCGTCGATGATCATCCGAGAGTTATGGCCCTTGGTGTCCGGCCGGATGGCCGGATCGAGCGGGCCGGACCAGGCGCGGTTGATGATGTCGAGCGAGCGCTCGGGATCGGAGCGCGTCACGACCGCCCACATGACGTCGTTGAGGTCGGTCACGTCGATGTCCTCGTCGACGACGATCACGATCCGTCCGAGGTACGCCCCGACGCGGCACATCGCCGCGACGTGGCCCGCCTGGCGGGCGTGGCCCGCGTAGCGCTGCTCGATGGACACCGCGTTGAGCAGCCGGCATCCGCCGACGCCGAAGCAGTGCGCGTCCACGACGCCGGGAACGCCGGCCGCCTTCAGCTCCCGGAGCAGCAGCGCGGAGCGGAGGTACTCGCGGTACCGGTGCGGCTCGTACGGCGGCTTGTTCGGCGGGACCCCGAGGATGATCGGGTCGTTCCGGTGATAGATCGCCTCGACCTCGAGCACCGGCTCGGCGCGCTCGCCCGACGCGTAGTAGCCCGTCCACTCGCCGAACGGACCCTCCGGCAGCTTCCTGTCGTGATGGAGGAAGCCGGCGAGCACGATCTCGGCGGACGCGGGCATCGGCAGCCCGGTGATCGGTTCATGGATGACGTCGTACGCCTCGCCGCGGATGCCGCCGGCCCAGTCGTACTCGCTGATGCCCTGCGGCACCTCGAGCGTCGAGGCGATGAACAGGAGCGGGTCGACGCCGCAGACCACGAGGATCGGGCACGGCTCCTTGCGCTTGAAGTACGCGTCGCGGAACTGGCGGCCGTGCTTGCCGGGCGAGATGTACACGCCGACGCGCTTGGCGTCGTGGACCATCACCCGGTAGGTCCCGAGATTCACCCAGTCGGAGTCCGGGTCCTTCAGGATGTCGACGACGCCGGTACCGAGGTAGCGGCCGCCGTCGAGCGGATGCCACTGCGGGGACGGGAACTTCAGCACGTCGACGTCGTCGCCGCGCAACACGTTCTCCATCACCGGTCCGTCCGTCACGACGCGCGGCGGCAGCGCTCGACCCTTCTCGGTGAGCTCGAGGAACCGGTCCATGAGCGGCCGGCGCTCGATGTCCACGGGCAGGCCCAAGGTCAGCGCGAGGCGCGATCGTGTCGCGTTCGCGTTGGCGAGGATCCGGTAGCCCGACGGGTAGCCGGGGATGTCGTCGAACAGCACGGCGGGCGAATCGTCGGTGTGGTGGAGCATCTCGGTCACCCGACCGATGTCCTCTTCCCAGGTCGCGCCGCGCACGTCGCGCAGCTCGCCGAGGTCGCGCACGCGCTCGATCCAGTCGCGCAGATCGTGGTATTCCATCAGGCTCCTTCAGCCTAGCGCGCGAATGGTCTAACCATTATATTCTCGGAACCGCACGCCGCTCCGCACCATCCGACCATAGGAGGCGCCCGTATGGCCGTCGAAACCAAGGCCCGCCGTCCGAAGAACCGCATCGCGGCCGACCTGGCCGGGCCACCCGCGAGCAAGGACGACATCCGCTCGCTGCCGGCGACGATCGAGTGGCTCCGACGCGAGGGCCTGCTCCTCGAGACCGACGTGATGGTCGATGGCGACCTCGAGCTCACCGGCGTGCAGAAGCATTTCGACGGCAGCTACCCGGTGCTCTTCAACAACGTGAAGGGCTACCCGCACGCCCGCGCGATCACGAACCTGTTCGCGAACATGGACATCGTCAACCGCTACTTCGGCTGGACGGACGGCAAGGACCGGACGAAGAAGCTGGCCGACGCGCTGACCCACCCGATCCCGGCCGAGATCATCCCGCAGGACCAGGCGCCGGTGCAGGAGGAGGTCATCACCGATGACCTCGAGGTGAACAAGTGGATCATGGCGATCCGCCACACGGTCCTCGAGTCCGAGATCACGATCGGCTCGGGCAACAGCGTCGTGATCGGCGACGTGTTCCACGGCGGCAGCCACATCGGCTACAACCGGATGAACTTCCGCTGGGGCAACGTCGGCACGTTCCAACCCGCGCCGGGCGGGCACATGTGGCAGATCATGACCGAGCACTACAACGACCCGAAGCCCGTGCCGTTCACGATGGCGTTCGGCGTTCCGGTGGCCGCCACGCTGCTCGCGGGCGGTGGCTTCGACTACGCGGTGCTCCCGCGCGGCGGCGACGAGCTCGGCGCGGCCGGCGCGGTACAGGGCTTCCCGATGCGCTACGTGAAGTGCCGCACCATCGACGCGTACACGCTGGCCGACGCCGAGTACGTCCTCGAAGGCGAGTTCTATCCGCAGGACAAGCGGTACGAGACCGCGGAGTCGGAGAAGGCCGACGTGCAGGGCCGTTTCCACTTCCATCCCGAGTGGGCGGGCTACATGGGCAAGGCCTATCGCGCGCCGACCTTCCACGTGAAGGCGATCACGATGCGCAAGCGCGCGTCGAAGCCCGCCATCTTCCCGCTCGGCGTGCACATGCTCGACTGCCACAACATCGACACGACCGTGCGCGAGTCCGCGATCTACGAGCTCTGTGAGCGGCTGCAGCCGGGCATCGTGCAGGACGTGAACATCCCGTACCCGATGACCGACTGGGGCGGCTGCATCATCCAGCTCAAGAAGCGCAACCGCTGGGAGGATGGCTGGGCGCGCAATTTCCTGGTCGCGGCGATGTCGTGCAGCCAGGGCATGCGGCTCGCGATCGCCGTCGACAGCGACATCGACATCTACAACATGGACGAGATCATCTGGTGCCTCACCACGCGCGTGAACCCGCGGACCGACATCCTCAACCCGTTGTTCGGCGGCGTCGGGCAGACGTTCATCCCCGAGGAGCGGCTCACCGCCGGCGACAAGCAGTGGACCGGCATGAACACGCGCTTCGAGGGCGGGATGGCGATCGACGCGACGATGCCCTACGGATACGAGAACGACTTCATGCGGCCCGTGTACCCGATCGACCGCGTCGACCCGAAGAAGTGGTTCGACGAGTCCGAGATCGCGAGCGCGAAGGCGATCATGCACGGCTGGGTCGAGACGCTCTCCCGGTACGGCCGCTAGGACCGAAGCCACGCCGGACGCGTCGCTGCTCGGCGCCTTGAGGGTCCTGGATCTCGCGGACCTGTCCGGCGCCGTCTGCGGGCGCATCCTCGCCGACCTGGGCGCCGACGTCGTGAAGGTCGAGCCGCCGGGCGGCGAGCCTGACCGGCTCACACCGCCGTTCGTCGGCGACGTCGAGAACGCCGAGCGGTCCATCCCATGGCTCGCCGCGAACGTGAACAAGCGGGGGATCACCTGCGACCTCGGGTCGGAGGAGGGCCGGGCCGCGTTCGGCCGGCTCGCGTCTGCCGCGCGGATCGTCGTCGAGTCGTTCCCGCCGGGACTGCTGCGCGAGCTTGGCCTCGACGAGGTGCTCCGCGACACGATCGTCGTGTCGATCACGCCCTACGGACAGGACGGCCCGCTGGCCGGCGTACCGGGATCCGACCTCGAGGTGACCGCCGCGAGCGGCAGCCTCTGGCTCGCCGGCGAGGAAGGCCGCGCCCCGGTGCGCACCGCGCAGCCGCAGTCGCCCTACTGGAGCGGCATGTACGGCGCGATGGGCGCGCTCGTCGCGCTCCGCTCGCCGGTCGCACAGCGGGTGGACGTGTCCGCGCAGGCCGCGATGACCACGGTGCATCCACCCGCGCCGGTGTGGTGGGACATCGCCGGCCAGGAGCATGGCCGCACCGGCCCGTTCCTTCTCGGGCGAAGCAACGTGGGCTCCCGCTTCCGGAACATCTGGGAATGCGCCGACGGATTCGTGAGCTTCGCGATCCAGGGTGGCCCGATCGGCCGCCACACCGGGCGGATGCTCGCCGAGTGGATGCGCGAGCGCGGGGCGCCGACAGGGGCCATCGCGGCGATCGATTGGGATCGTTTCGACAATACGACGCTCACGCAGGCGCAGGTCGACGAGCTCGAGGCGGCGATCGCGCCGTTCCTGCGCTCGCTCACGAAGGCCGAGTTCTTCACCGAGGTCGTGAAGCGCAAGATGCTCGGCTATCCGGTCGGCGACGCCTCCGACTCGCTTGCCGATCCGCAGCTCCGGGCCCGCGACTTCTGGCGCACGCTCGCTCCCGCGGAGGGCCAGCGACCGTTGCCGTTCCCCGGCGGCTTCGCGCTCTTCGACGGCGAGCGGCCGGCGGTCCGGCGGCCGGCGCCGCGCGTTGGCGAGCACAACGCCGAGCTCTACGGCGAGGCAGGTATCGACGCCGGTGAGCTCGCGCGGCTCCGTGCGGCCGGCGCGGTATGACCGACGTCGCGACGCGGGCGTCGGCGCCACCGGCGTCGACGGCGCTCGCCGGGCTGCGCGTGGTCGAGATGGGCTTCGCGGCGGCCGGCCCGCTCGTCGGCAAGTACCTCGCGAACTTCGGGGCCGAGGTCATCCGGCTCGAGAGCCGTCTCGCCCCGGACGTGTTCCGCACGACCTATCCGCCGTTCAAAGACGGCGTCGTGGCCCCGGACCGCGCCGGGATGTTCGCCTTCTACAACGACGGCAAGCGCAGCGCGACGTTGAACCTGAAGCACCCGAAGGGTGTCGCGCTCGCCCGGGCGCTCATCGCGCAGGCCGACGTCTTCGTCGAGAGCTTCACGCCCGGCACCATCGCGCGCCTCGGCCTCGGCGCCGACACCCTGCGGGCCGACCACCCCGAGCTCATCGTGCTGTCGAGCTGCAATCAGGGCCAGACCGGTCCGCACGCGTTCCATCCCGGCTACGGGAGCCAGCTGAGCGCGCTCGCTGGATTCGTGCAGCTGCTCGGCGAGCCCGACTCCACGCCGGTGCTGCTGTACGGGCCGTACATCGACTACGTCGCCGTCGGGTACGGCGCGATCGCGGTGCTCGCGGCGCTCGAGCGCCGTGCCCGCACGGGTGCCGGATGCACGATCGACCTGTCGCAGTACGAAGCAGGCCTCCAGTTCCTCACTCCGACCATCCTCGAGTTCGCCGCGAACGGACGCATCCCGGGACGGGCCGGGAACGCCGACGAGGTCGCCGCGCCGCACGGTGTGTACCGCTGCGCGGGCGCGGACCGGTGGGTCGCGCTCAGCGTGTGGACCGATCCGGAGTGGCAGGCCTTCTGCGCGCTGACCGGCGTCTCGGGACCGCCCACGGCCGCCGGCCGCCGGGCCGAACGCGCCGCGCTCGATCGGGCGATCGAGGCGTGGACGTGCTCGCGCGAACGCGACGGCGTGGTCGCGGACCTCCGCGAGGCCGGCGTGCGGGCCGCCCCGGTCCTCTCGATCCCAGAGCTGTTCAGCGATCCGCAGCTCGCCCACCGCGGGATGTGGCCGGCCGTGACGCATCCGGCGATCGGCCCGATGCACGTGATGGCCCCGCCGTTCCGGCTCTCGGCCACGCCGAGCCTGCAGGAGCGGCCCGGTCCGACCGTCGGCGCCGACAACGACCACGTGTTCGGGACGATCCTTGGGTTGTCGCTCGACGAACGGCGCACACTCCAGCGCGATGGCGTCTTCGAGTAAGCCCTCCCCGTCGGCGGCGGCCGGCACGGCGATCGAGCGGCGCAAGGCCGAACACCTTCGGATCGCCGCCGAAGAGGACGTCGAGACCAGACGCGCCCCCGGTTGGGACGACGTGCATCTCGTCCACGACGCGCTGCCGGCGGCCGACGCCGCGAAGATCGATCTCTCGGCGCGGCTCCTCGGGCACGCGCTCGCCCTTCCGCTCGTGATCGCGGGAATGACCGGAGGGCACTCGGGCGCCGAGCAGGTGAACGCGCTGCTCGCCGATGTGGCGGCGCGGCACGGTCTCGGGATCGGCGTCGGGAGCCAGCGCGCGGCTCTGCGCGACGCGAGCCTGCGGCGCACGTACGCCGTCGTGCGAGAGCGCGCGCCGAACGCGTTCGTGATCGCCAACGTGGGCGTGTCGCAGCTCGTTGCGCAGGACGACGGTCCCGCCATCGGTGCCAAGGACATCCGCGCGCTCATCGAGATGATCGGCGCCAACGCGATCGCGCTGCATCTCAACTACCTCGAGGAGTCCGTCCAGCCCGAGGGCCAGACCCGTGCGTCGGGCGTCGACGCTGCGGTCCGCAGGCTCTGCGCGCAGAGCCCGGTGCCGGTGATCGCGAAGGAGACCGGCGCGGGCGTGAGCGGCGCCGTCGCGAAGCGGCTGAAAGCGCTGGGGGTCAAGGCGATCGATGTCGGCGGCGTCGGCGGGACGTCGTTCGCGGCGATCGAGGCGCTGCGCGCGCAGGATCGCGGCGACGCCTCCCGCGCGCGGCTCGGTCAGGTGTTCCGGGACTGGGGTGTGCCCAGCGCCGTCGCGGTCGCCGGTAGTGCCCGCTCGGGATTGCCGGTCATCGCCACCGGAGGCGTGCGCAGCGGGCTCGACGCGGCGAAGGCGCTGGCCCTCGGCGCCACGGCCGTGGGCGTCGGCCGGCCGCTCCTGCAGGCCGCGCTCGAAGGCGTCGCGGCTCTCGATGGGTGGATCGCGCAGTTCGCGCTCGAGCTGCGGACCGCCACGTTCCTCTCCGGTGTCACGCGATCGCGCGACCTCGCGACCAGCCCGCCCGTCGTCACCGGCGCGACCCGCGAGTGGATCGACCAGCTCGGCTACCGGCCGCGCCCAGGCGTTCGGACGTGAGCGAGGTCGACCACACACTCTTCCACCGGATCGCCGAGCCCGCGAGCGCGCGGATCCGCCTCCGGATCGTCGAGCTCGGCCTCAAGCCGCGTATCGATTTCCAGAACGCCGAAACCGACGCGAAGGACGATCCTCGCCTTGGGTCCGCGCCCACGCCCGCGCTGTGGGACGGCCGGAGCCTCACCGTCGGGGAGGACCAGGTGGCGCGGAAGCTGGCCGCCATGCGGCCCGAGCGGGAGGACGGCTGGTGAGGCTGCGATGATCTCCGGCGTGGATCCCGGCCGGCGGTACAACGCGGCGGAGACCTTCGTCGACGCGAACCGCGCCGCCCGCGCGGACCGCATCGCGATCCGGTGCCAGGGGCGCTCGGTCACCTACGGCGAGCTCGGGTCGAACGTCGATCGCGCGGGCAACGCGCTCAAGGCGCTGGGCGTCCAGATGGAGCAGCGCGTCGTCATGCAGGTCGTCGACTCGCCTGCCTTCCCGTACGCGTTCTTCGGCGCCATCAAGATCGGCGCGATCCCGGTGCCCACCAACACGCTGCTGACACCGCGCGACCTGCGCTACATCCTCCAGGACACCCGCGCCGTCGCGGTCATCGCCTCCGCGCCGCTGCTGCCGAAGGTCCTCGAGGCCGCGAAGGATCTGCCGCGGCTGCGGCACGTCATCGTCACGGGTGGTGCGGCGCAGGACGGCGTCGTCTCGTTCGAGGACGTGCTGGCGGCGGCGGACGATGAGCTCGACCCGGCGGACACGACGCCCGACGATGCGTGCTTCTGGCTGTACAGCTCGGGCACGACCGGCTTTCCGAAGGGCGCGGTGCACCTGCAGCACGACATGCGTTACTCGTGTGAGACGTTCGGCGCCAAGGTCCTGCGCACGTCCGAGGAGGACCGGTACTTCACCGTCTCGCCGCTCTTTCACGCCTACGGGCTCGGGAACGGGGTCTTCACTCCTTTCTACGCGGGCGCGTCCGCGGTGTACAAACCCGAGCGCCCGACGCCGGAGCTCGTGTATGGACTTGTGACGACCGAACGCCCGACCGTCCTGTTCAGCGCTCCGACGTTCTACGCCGCATTGCTCGCGTATCCAGAGGAGGGCTTCCGGTACGACCTGTCGTCGCTTCACTTCGCCTTTTCCGCGGGCGAGGCGCTGCCCAAGCCGCTGTTCGATGCGTGGAAGCAGCGCTTCGGCATCGAGATCGTCGACGGGATCGGCTCGACCGAGATGATGCACGTGTTCATCTCGAACGTGCCCGGCAGCGCGCGCGGCGGCACGAGCGGGAAGATCGTGCCGGGCTACAAGGCGAAGATCGTCGATGATGACGCCCGCGAGCTGCCGGCCGGCGAGTCCGGGCACCTCTGGGTGTCGGGGGATTCGTGCTGCGCGTACTACTGGAACCAGCACGAGAAGACCAAGGCCACGTTCCGCGGTGAATGGACCGTCACCGGGGACAAGTACCACGTGGACGCCGAGGGCTACTTCACGTATGAGGGCCGAAGCGACGACATGTTGAAGGTCTCCGGTCAATGGGTCTCGCCGGCCGAGGTCGAGGCGGCGCTCATGGGGCACGCGGCCGTGCTCGAGGCCGCGGTCGTTGGGGCGAAGGACAAGGACGACCTCACCAAGCCGAAGGCCTACGTGACGTTGAAGGACGGCAAGAACGGCGACGACGCGCTCGCCGACGAGCTGAAGGCCTTCGTAAAGGGCCGCATCACCCCGTACAAGTACCCGCGCTGGATCGTGTTCACTCCCGAGCTGCCGAAGAATGCCGCGGGCAAGATCCAGCGGTTCAAGCTCCGGGAGCTCGGATAGATGGACGCGCGCGAGAAGGTGGCCGCGTGGCGCAAGGAGGCGACCGACGACCCCGACGGCTTCTGGGGCCGGGCCGCCGAGGAGCTGCGCTGGTCGAAGAAGTGGGACCGGGTCCTTGACTGGCAGCCGCCGACGTTCCGCTGGTACCGCGGCGGGCGGTCGAACCTCGCTTACAACTGCCTCGACCATCACGTCCTCTCGGGGCGCGGCGCCGCGACGGCGCTCATCACCGAGAACGAACGCGGCGAGACGCGGACGTTCACCTATGCGGAGCTGCACGCCGAGGCGAAGCGGATCTCCGCGGCGCTGCGCGGGCTCGGGATCGCGAAGGGCGATCGGATCGCGATCTACATGCCGACCTCGGCCGAGGCCATCGCGCTCATGCTCGGCGCGATCCGCATCGGCGCCGTGATCATCGTGATCTTCGCGGGCTTCGGCTCGGGCGCCTTGGGCGAGCGCGTGCGGCTGGCCGGCGCCCGGGCCCTGTTCGCGACCGACGTGACCTACCGCAAGGGGAAGGACGTCGCCCTCAAGGGGATCGTGGACGAGGCCGTCGCGTCGGCGCCAAGCGTCGAGCGCGTGGTGGTCCTTCGCCGCACGGCGGCGGACATCCCGTGGACCGAGGGTCGCGACCTCGAATGGAGCCGCTTCCTCGACGGTGGCCGCGGCCAGGATGATGGCGCGGTCGAGCTCGAGGCGAACGAGCCCGCGTACATCCTCGCCACCAGCGGCACGACGGCGAAGCCCAAGCTCGCGGTGCACACCCACGGCGGCTATCAGGTGTACGTGTACTCGATGGCCAAGTGGATGTTCGGCCTCCGGCCGACCGACGTCTGGTGGTCGACCTCGGACATCGGCTGGGTCGTCGGGCACAGCTACATCGTGTTCGGGCCGCTGCTCGTGGGCTGCGCGACCATCGCGTACGAGGGCGCGCTCGACCATCCCGATGCGGAGACCTTCTACCGGATCATCGAGCGCCACAAGGTCACCGGGCTGTTCACCTCGCCGACGGCCGTACGCCTCCTCATGCGGTACGGCAACGGTCCGGCGCTGAAGCACGACCTTGGCTCGCTCGAGCGCGCGTTCTGCGCCGGCGAGGTCCTCAACGCGCCGGCGTGGGAGTGGTTCCAGAAGGAAGCACTCGGCGACCGGATCCCGGTGATCGACCACTACTGGCAGACCGAGACCGGCGGCCCGATCGTCGGGAACCCGTACGGCATCGCGCTCCTTCCGATCAAGCCGGGCTCGGGCGGCGTGCCGCTGGCCGGGATCGAAGCCAAGGTCCTCACGCCCGAGGGCGGCGCCTGCGGGGCGGACGAGAAGGGCATCTTCGTGATCACCCGGCCGTTCCCGGGGCTCACCGCCCGGCTCTGGGCCGAGCCCGAGCGGTACGCCGCCGATTACTGGGACAAGGTGCCGGGGCAGAACGTGTACTTCACCGGCGACGCGACCTCCATCGACAAGGACGGCTACGTCTGGTTCAGCGGCCGGGCCGATGAGATCATCAAGATCGCCGACCACCGTATCGGCACGATCGAGGTGGAGACAGCGTTCCTGCGACATCCGTCGGTCGCGGAGGCCGGCGTCACCGGGCGCCCGGACCAGCTGCGCGGTCAGGTGATCTCGGCGTTCGTCGTGCTGAAACAGGGCCGCGCGGCCTCCGACGCGCTTCGGGCCGAGCTCCTGGCGACGGTGCGCAAGGAGCTCGGGCCGCTCGCGGTCATCGGCGAGCTCAACTTCGTCGACATGCTGCCGAAGACGCGCAGCGGGAAGATCATGCGGCGCGTCCTGAAGGCCGTGATCCTCGACAAGGATCCAGGCGACATCTCGACCATCGAGGACGAGGGGTCGGTGGAAGAGGCGCGCGAAGCGTGGCAGCAGCTGCGGACCGTTGTCGCGGACCGGAGCTGAGGCCAAGCCGCCCTGGTCGGCGGTCCCGCGCGCGATCAAGGACGAGGTAGCCGCGCTCCTCGGATCGCCGGTCGCCCGGGCCGAGCGCGTGTACGGCGGCTACGCGCCCTCGGCGACGTTCCGCGTGCTCCTCCGCGACGGCCGCCGCGCGTTCCTGAAAGGCACCTACCCGCTCACGAAGGACAGCGGCGTGAAATGGGATCTCGAGAACGAGGAGCGCATCTACCAGGAGTGCGCGCCGTTCATGCGGCCATGGGCCCCCGAGTATTTCGGCGGTGCGAAGGCCGACGGCTGGCACGTGATCGTGCTCGAGGACGTCGGCCCACAGACCATGCCGCCGTGGACGCGGGCGAAGGCGGCCGCATGCGCGCGCTCGTACGCCGCGTTCCACGCGCATACCTACGGCAAGCCGCTGCCGCGCTGGCTGTCGCGGATCGAGCATCACGACTTCGCGCCGTTCTGGGCCCGGCTCGGTGCGACCGGCGAGCTTCGCGGCACGGCGTCGCTCGCGAAGCGCCGTGCGGACGAGGCCGAGGAGTGGCTCGACGTCGCGCTGCCGGTGTTCCGGGAGAAGGCCGCGCTCCTCATGACGCTGCGGCCGCCGTTCGCCTTCATGCACTTCGACACCCGCTCGGACAACATCCGGCTCCAGGGCAAGCTGCTTCGGCTGTTCGACTGGAACTTCGCGTGCGCCGGACCCATTGAGTTCGACGTCGCTGCCTTCGCGCAGTCGATCGTGATGGAGGGCGGCCCGGAGCCCGAGCGGATCGTGGCCGAATACGACCTCGTGCTGCCGCTGCGGCCTGCCGCGCTCGATGCGTCGATCGCCGGCATCGCGGGCTACCTCGCGGATCGTGCCTGGCGGCCGCCGGTCCCGGGACTGCCGCGGATCCGGTCGGTGCAACGGCGGCAGCTGAAGGCGACCCTCGCCTGGGCGACCCGGCACTTCGGGCTGCCCGAGCCGCGCTGGCTCGTGGCGGTGGCCGACTAGTGCCCGAGTGGCCCGAGCTGCGGGTGATGCAGGAGCGGATCGCAGCGGCGCTCGCCGGCAGGAAGGTCGTCGCCGTGCGCGTCGGCGACCCGGTGGTGCTCCGCGCCGAGAAGCCCGTGGACGAATTGCTTGTCGGACGCACCCTCCGCTCGGTGACCCACCACGGGAAATTCCTCATCTTCGCGTTCGACGGCCTCGACATGACGGTCAACCCGATGCTCGCCGGGATCTTCTCGCTCCAGCCGGTGGGCGCGAAGGCGACGAAGGACACCCGCATGCGTCTGGAGTTCGAGGGCGGCACGGAGCTGCGCTACCGCGACGACGTTCGGATGGGGAAGGTCTACGTCGGGATCGACGCGCCGGGGCTGTCGGACATCGGTCCGGACGCCGGCACCTTCGGCTGGAGCGAGGCGACCTTCAGCGAGCGCGCGAAGGCGAAGCGCAGTGAGGTCAGGAACCTGTTGCAGGACCAGACGTTCATCAGCGGCATCGGGAACGCCTACGCCGACGAGATCCTCTGGGACGCGAAGCTCCACCCGAAGCGCCGGGTCGGCTCGCTCACGAAGGACGAGCTGCACCGGCTGTACGGCTCGCTGCGCTCGGTGATCGCGACGGGCCTCGCCGAGGTCGAGACCGCGATGCCCGGGCAGCTCGGCGAGAAGCCGCGCGCGCACATGCGGGTCCGTGGGCGCGCTGGCGGGCCGTGCCCGCGCTGCGGAGCCACGCTCATGCGGAGGCGCAAGGGCTTGGATGATGTCGACCTCTGTCCGAAGTGCCAGCCGGCCCCAAAGGGCCAGCTGTACTGAGCTAGCTGGCGAGGGCGCGGGGCGTCGCGCGCAGCACGTCGAGCCACCGGAGGACGTCCTCGACCGGCATCGGGCGCGCGATGTGGAAGCCCTGGACGATGTCGCAGCCGAGCGAGATCAGGCGATCCCATTCTTCCCGCGACTCGACGCCCTCCGCGACGACCGCGAAACCGAGGCGGTGCCCGAGGTCGACCGTCGCGCCGACGATCGTGGATCCCGATGCGTCGGCCGAGGACAGCTCGCGGATGAAGGACTGGTCGATCTTGACCTCTTCGAGCGGCAGCCGGTGGAGATAGGAGAGCGAGGAGTAGCCGCTGCCGAAGTCGTCGAGCGCGAACCGCACGCCGATCGCCCGCAGCTGGTTCAGCGTCTCCATCGCGCGCTCCGGCTCGCTGAGCAACACGCTTTCGGTGATCTCGAAGCGCAGCGCGGCCGGCGGCACGTCGTGCTTCAACAGGAGCTCGCGCACGACATCGGGGAGCAGCGGGTCCAGCAGATTACGGGTCGAGAGGTTCACCGCGACCGGGCAGTCGTGGTTCCGCGCGCGCCACAGGCCGACGTCATGGAGCGCCAGCTCGATGACCCGCTCGGTGAGCGGCTTGATGAGACCGGTCTGCTCCGCGAGCGGGATGAACGCGTTCGGCTGGATCCGGCCGCGGGTCGGGTGATCCCAGCGCACGAGCGCCTCGACGCTCGTGACCCGTCCGGTGCGGAGGCTGATGAGCGGCTGGTACTCCAGGACGAGCTCATTGCCCTCGATCGCGCGGCGGAGCTCGGCCAGCTGGCCCAGCCGGTCGGCGCCGTGGCGATCCTGCTCCGGTGTGTACACGCTGTAGCCGTTGCCGAGCTCGGCCTTCGCGGCGTACATCGCGATGTCGCCGTGCTGCAGGAGGATCTGCGCGGTCTCGCCGTGATTCGGGTACACCGCGACGCCGATGCTGGCACCGACCACGAGATCCTCGGCCTGCACGCTGAACGGCCGCTCGAGGGACTTGAGGAGCGCAGCCGCGATGCGTCCCGCGCTCGAGGCGTCGGCTCCCGGAAGGACGACCGCGAACTCGTCGCCGCCGAGCCGCGCAACGGTGTCGGTCTCGCGCAGGCTCGACTGGAACCGCGGGCCGACCTGGGTCAGCAGCGCGTCGCCGATGTGGTGTCCGAAGCTGTCGTTCACGGCCTTGAACTCATCGAGGTCGAGGACCAGCAGGGCGAGGGTCTCGTTGCGGCGGTGCGCTTCGTGGATGGCCTGGTCCAGCCGGTCGTGCAGCAGGGTGCGGTTCGGCAGGCCGGTGAGGATGTCGTGCAGGGCCTGGTGCGCGAGCGCGTCCTCGGCGTAGCGGCGATCGGTGACGTCTCGGGCGATGAGCACCAGCCGCGCGCGGCTCGCGGTGCCGAACGGCTTGAGCGCGACCTCGAGGAACCGCCGTTCGCCATCGGGGCGGACGATCGGGATCTCGATGGTGAGGCTCTGCTCAGTCCGGACGTGCGCCTCGAGCTTCGCCTTGAACGCCGCGCGCTCGTCGAGCGCGACCAGCTCGTACAACGAGCGGACGTCGTCGAACGCGCTGAGCGGGCGGCCGACGAGCTGCGCGAAGGCCTCGTTCATGTACACCGCGCGGCCGCCCTCGACCAGGAGGACGAGCTGCCCGAGGTCGCTCTGCGCCCGGAGGAGGGCTTCGTAGCGGCGGGTCTCCTCGTCGGTGCGGCGGCGGAAGGCCTCGAGCTGCCAGATGATGCCGGCCATGAACAGGGCCGTGATGAAGTAGATCGCCGGCACGAACGCGAGCTGGCGCAGGAGGAGCGGGTAGGCGAACGCGAGCTCGCGATATCCCGAGACCGCGAAGAACAGCAGGGTCGCGATGACCGCCGCGGCCAGGGTGCCGAGGCGGCCGAAGCGGAACGCCCCGCCCATGATGAGGAAGATCCCGATGATGGCGGTCGGCCAGTCGGGGTCTGGCGCGAAGATGACCATCGCCAGTAGCACGATCCCGGTATCGACGGCCTGTGCGACGTAGGCGCGCCGGAGGCGCGGGATGACCAGTGCGCCGCCGACCAGAGCCACGACGAGCGCCAGAAGGTACCCGCCGCCGACCGACTGAAAGAACGGTCCGAGGGCGATCACGACGAGCGCTCCGACCCAGCGGGCATTGTTGATCGCCCGCTCGAGGCTCGGCATCGCGATGACCGGACGGTCGTTCGGGACCATCGGGCAAGTGTCGCGGCGGCTCCGTCCGTTGGGCCCCCCCAAGAGAGGGACGGCATACTCACCCGGACGAATGGGGGAGTACTGAGCCGTGAACACCGTCAAGGTCATGCGCGAGGCCCCGATCGCGATCGTGCAGCTGGACCGCCCCGAGGTCCTGAACGCGCTGTCGGAAGAGGTCATGGACGAGCTCGTGAAGTCGTTGGAGACACTCGATGACGAGCCGGACATCCGCTGCCTCGTCCTGACCGGGAGCGACAAGGCATTCGCGGCGGGCGCCGACATCAAGCAGTCGTTCGTCGACGCGACGCCGGCGAGCATGCTCGAGCAGGACCTGACGACGCGATGGGAGCGCGTGCGCAGGATCCGCAAGCCGATCATCGCCGCCGTCTCCGGCTACTGCCTTGGCGGCGGGTGCGAGCTCGCGATGACCTGCGACATCATCGTCGCCAGCGAGACCGCGCAGTTCGGCCAACCGGAGGTGAACCTCGGGATCATCCCCGGGGCCGGCGGTACGCAGCGCCTGACGCGCGCGGTGGGCAAGTACCGCGCGATGGACATCATCCTCACGGGGCGTCGGGTGAAGGCCGACGAGGCGAAGGCCATCGGCCTGGTCGCCCAGGTGTATCCGGCCGCGACATGGCTGGAGGACGCCAAGACCCTCGCCCGCACGATCGCCGAGAAGCCGCCGATCGCCGTCCGGCTCGCGACGGAGGCGATCGATCTCGCGTGGAACTCGACGCTTGACGCGGGTCTCGAGTTCGAGCGCAAGGCGTTCTACCTCCTGTTCTCGACCGAGGACAAGAAGGAGGGCGTCGACGCCTTCGTGAACAAACGGAAGGCCGTCTTCAAGGGAAAGTGACCCTCCGCGTCGAGCGCGACGGCGGCGTCGCGGTGCTGACGCTCGATCGGGCCGACGTGCTCAACGCCTTCGACGACGCTCTCACCGCGGCGCTCGCGATGGCGCTGGCCGAAGTGGCGGCCGATGCGGGCGTCCGGGCTGTCGTCATCACCGGCGCCGGTCGCGCCTTCTCGGCCGGGCAGGATCTGCGCGACCGCGCGGCCGCGCTGGAGCTGGGCGCCGAGCTGCGGCTCGGCGATGAGCTGCGTCGCCGCTACCACCCCGTGATCCGGACGATCCGCGCGATGCGCAAGCCCGTCATCGGGGCGGTGAACGGGATCGCCTCGGGCGCGGGCTTCGGGCTCGTGGCCGCATGCGACGTGCGGGTCGCGTCGGCGGCCGCGTCGTTCCGCGCGGGGTGGGGGCGGGTCGGCCTCGTTCCCGATGCGGGGGCCGCGTACTTCCTGCCGCGGATCGTCGGGTGGGGCCGCGCGTTCGACATGGTGCTGAGCGGCGAGCCCGTGGACGCCGACGAAGCGTTGCGGATCGGGCTGGTCACGCGGGTCTGGCGTGAGGCGGACTTCGCGCGCGAGTGGCGGGCCTATGCCGCGAACGTCGCCACGGGGGCGACCGAGGCATACGCGCTCACGAAGGAGGGCTTGAACGCGTCGTGGGAGCAGGACCTCGCGACGTTCCTCGAGACCGAAGCGGGCCTCCAGGATCGCGCCGGCCGAACGGGCGACTATGCCGAGGGGGTGCGCGCGTTCTTGGGCAAGCGTCCGGCGCGGTTCACCGGCTCCTGACAGGCGAAAATCCGTCAGTCCGGCGGTCGGGCGGCTAGAGTTCGGCCGCGAGCCACACGGGGAGGTTCGGAATGGGCAAGCGCAACGATGCTGCGGCGGAGCGCGGCTTCCGGATATCGCGCCGAGCGTTCCTCATCTCGTCGTCGGCGGCGGCCCTCGCGGCCTGCGCGCCGAGCACGACCGGCAACGCGGCATCGTCCGCGGCAGCGACGACCGCGGCAGCCGCGGCGACAGCCGGACCGCCGCTCAAGCTCGGACAGCTCCTGCCGTTCACGAAGGTCTACGCCGAGCTCGGCAACTCGATGAAGCGCAGCACCGATCTCTACCTGAAGCTGAAGGGGAACAAGCTCGCGAACCGGCCGGTGACGGTCATCTACGAGGACGAGGCGAACGACCCCCAGGTCGGCCTCGCGAAGACACAGAAGTTCATCGATCAGGACAAGGTCGACGTGATGCTCGGGGTCGTCGCGACGCCGATCGCCTATGCGATCCGGAACGCCGTCGACAGCGCCAAGATGATCTACATCGACACGAATGCCGGCGGGAACGCGCTCACCCGGACGACGAACAACTGCACACCGTCCTGCAAGAGCCCGTACATCTTCCGTACGTCGTTCAGCTCGTACCAGATCTCGGAGCCGATCGGCGAGTACATGGCGAGCAAGAAGGGCGTGAAGGAGGTCTTCACGTTCGTCGCGGACTACGGGTTCGGCACCGAATCGCAGGCCGACTTCACGACCGGGTTCACCAAGAACGGCGGCAAGATCACCGGATCGCTGAAGGCGCCGCTCGGGAGCGCCGATTTCGTCCCGTTCGTGACGCAGCTCAAGGCCCAGCCGACGAAGGACATCTACTCCTTCTTCTCCGGCGCCGACGCGGTGAAATACATCCAGGCCTGGAACCAGCTCGGTCTCCCGGCGGCCGGCTACAAGATGAACGGCGCCGGATTCCTCACGGAGCAGGACGTGCTCGCGGTCGTAAAGGAGCAGGCGAACGGCGCGATCACGTCGCTGTTCTGGGCCGTGGAGCTCGATAACCCCGAGAACAAGGCCTTCAAGGACGCCTATCAGAAGGAGTACAACCTCCTGCCCGACGTCTTCGCCGTGCAGGCCTGGGACGGCATGCAGGCCCTGGACCTCGCCCTACAGGCGACCAAGGGCGACACGTCCGACAAGCAGAAGCTCATCGCGGCGCTCGAGGCCGTGAAGTTCAACAGCCCGCGCGGTGCCTTCGAGTTCGACAAGGACACGCACAACCCGATCCAGGACATGTACATGCGCGAGGTGAAGACCGCGAACGGCCAGACGGTCAACACGATCAGCGACAAGATCGGCCGGGTGACCGACCCGGGCAAGTGATCCGCGCGTGACGCTCGAAGACGCGCTCCAGCAGGCGCTGAACGGACTCTCGTTCGGCGCCTTGCTGTTCATCCTGGCCGCAGGACTGTCGCTCATCTTCGGGATGATGGACGTGGTCAACCTGGCCCACGGGGCCTTTTACATGCTCGGCGCGTACGTCGCCCTGTCGGTCACCCGCGCGACCGGATCCTTCTGGGCCGCCCTCGTCGTCGCGCCGCTCGCGCTGGCCGCGCTGGGTCTGCTCGTCGAGCCGCTCTTGCTTCGGCGGTTGCGCGGACGGCATCTTGACCAGGTCCTGATCACCATCGGGCTCTCGCTCGTCATCGCCGACTTCATCCGGCTCCGCGACGATTGGGGCTGGGGCGCCACCGTTCGGTCCTTGCCGTTCCCCGCCGGCCTCGATCGCTCGGTCGCGATCGCCGGCAGCGACTACCCGACCTACCGGCTGTTCGTGATCGCCTTCGGTGCCGGGCTCGCACTCCTTCTATACGTGCTGCACCGGCGGACCCGGATCGGCGCGCTCGTCCGGGCAGGAGTGGGGGACGCCGAGATGCTGTCCGCCCTCGGGGTGGACACCGACCGGCTGTTCACGGTCACGTTCGCGATCGGGGCCGGCCTCGCCGGCCTCGCCGGTGTCGTCGCGGCGCCGGTGTTCGGTCTGCAACCCGGCATGGATGTGGATGCGCTCATCTACTCGCTCATCGTCGTCGTGGTCGGCGGCCTCGGCTCGCTGTCCGGTGCGGTCGCCGGCAGCGCGGTCGTCGGCCCCGCCGACACGTTCGGCAAGGTCCTCGTTCCGCAGTTCGCGCTGGCTCTGATCTTCGCGATCATGGCCCTGGTCCTCCTGTTCCGGCCGACCGGTCTGCTCGGCCGCGTGCGCATCGGCCGATGAGCCGGTCCACGCGCATCCGTGCGGCGATCGTCCTGGCCGTCTGGGTGGCGCTCGCGACGTTCCCGGAGTGGTCGGTGGCCTGGGAGTCCTCCCGCTTCGCGGCCGGCATCATCCGGCAGATCCTCATCTTCGCGATCTTCGCGAGCTCGTTGAACCTGCTCGTCGGGTACGCCGGCCTGCCGTCGCTCGGCCACGCTGCGTTCTTCGGCGGTGGCGCGTATGCCGCCGCGATCGTCGCGCAGCGGCTCGGCACGGACGAGCTCCTCGTGAGCCTCGGCGCGGCGGTCGCCGGCGCCGCGCTGCTCGCGCTCGTCGTCGGCTACCTCGCGGTGCGCGCCGTCGGGATCTTCTTCCTCATGCTGACCTTGGCCCTCGCCCAGATGGTCTTCGCGATCGCGTTCCAGGCCACCGATCTCACCGGAGGCTCGAACGGGTTCTCGGGCGTCCATCGGCCCGTCCTGCTCGGCATCGACTTCAACGCCGCGAACGATCTCTACCTGCTTGTCTGCGCCGTGGCGTTGCTCGTCGCGCTCCTGCTCTGGCGGCTCGCCACGTCGAGCTATGGGCGCGCGCTCGTCGGCGTACGCGAGAACGAGCGACGGATGCGCGCGCTGGGCTACGACACCCGGACGCTGAAGCTCTCGGCGTTCGTTCTGGCCGGCGCGCTGGCCGGCGTCGCGGGCGCGCTCTCCGCATACGAGTTCCGATTCGTTTCGCCGAACGACGTCGCGCTCGGGACATCGGTGGCAGGCTTCGTGATGGTGCTCATCGGCGGCGCCGGCACGCTCGTCGGACCGATCGTCGGTGCCGCCGTCGTGCTCTCGATCGAGCGCGTCCTCCCGTCGCAGCTTCCCGCCCAGATGGTGCTCGGCATCGTCTTCATCGCCTTCGTCGTCTTCGCCCGACAGGGCCTCGTCGGGGCGGTCCGCCGGGCGGTGCGCGCGTGATCGACATCCGCGAGCTTCGGCGCGACTTCGGCGGGATCCGCGCGCTCGCCGGCGTCGACCTGCAGGTGCAGGCCGGCGAGCGGCGAGCGGTCATCGGCCCGAACGGCGCGGGGAAGACGACCCTCTTCAACGTGGTCACCGGCGAGCTCCGCGCGACCGCCGGCTCGATGCGCCTTGGCGCCGCTGCCCTCGGGCCGCTGACGACCTGGCAGCGCGCGCGGCTCGGTCTCGTGCGGATGTACCAGCGCAACGAGCTGTTCGACCCGCTCAGCGCGCTCGACAACGTGCTCCTGTCGATCGGCTCGATCGCAGGCGCATACCGGCCGCTTCGGTCGCCACGCCGGGCCGAGCGCGACGCCGCGGCCACCGTGCTCGAGCGCGTCGGACTCGCCGACCGAAGCGCCGTCCCGGCGCGGATGCTTTCGCACGGTGAGCGGCGCCAGCTGGAGCTCGCCCTCGCGCTCGCCCGGCAGCCGATCGCGCTGCTCTTGGACGAGCCGACGGCGGGGATGTCGCCCGCCGAGACCGAGCGGATCGCCGAGCTCATCGCGGGCCTCGATCGCTCGTTGACGGTGCTCATCGTCGAGCACGACATGGACGTGGTCTTCCGCTTGGCCGATCGGATCACCGTCCTGCACGAGGGCCGGGTCATCGCCGAGGGCACACCGGGGGAGATCCGCGGCGATCGACAGGTCCACGACGTGTACCTCGGGAAGGCCATCGAGGCATGAGCGGCCTCGAGGTCCGCGGCCTGCACGCGTACTACGGGGAGAGCCACGTGCTCCAGGGCGTCGACCTCGAGGTCCGCGATGGCGAGGCCGTGGCGCTCATCGGCCGGAACGGCGCGGGAAAGACGACGACGATCGCCGCGATCATGGGATCGCTCCGTCCGCGCGCAGGGAGCGTCCGGGTGGGGACGATCGAGGTCGCCGGGCGCCCGGCGTATCGGATCGCGCGCGCAGGCGTCGCGCTCGTCCCGCAAGGCCGCCGGATCTTCGCGGAGCTGACGGTGCGGGAGAATCTGCTGATCGCGGCGCGTCCGGTGGCCGGTGGCTGGGACGAGCGGCGGGTCCTCGAGCTCTTCCCGACGCTGGGCCGGCGCCTCGGCAACCGCGGCGACATGCTGTCGGGTGGCGAGCAGCAGATGCTCGCGATCGGCCGGGCGCTCATGCGGAACCCGGGCGTGCTCCTGCTCGACGAGCCGTCAGAGGGCCTTGCGCCGAAGCTGGTGGCGGACGTGGGCGAGGCCCTACGGTCGCTCCGTGGTACCGGACTCGCGATCCTGCTCGTGGAGCAGAACCTTGCCCTCGCGTCCCGCGTCGCCGAGCGCCTCTACGTGATGAACAAGGGGACGATCGTGTTCGGTGGAACGCCGGGGGAGCTCACCGCGCGGCCCGACGTCGAGGGCTCCTATCTCGGTGTCTAACGTCCCGGGCGTCGGCGACGACGACGCCTTCATGGCCCAGGCGCTCGATGCGGCGCGCGCCGCGATCGAGCATGGCGACGTGCCGATCGGCGCCGTCGTCGTGCACGACGGCAGCGTGATCGGCACCGGACACAACGCGCGCGAGCTGGATCAGGATCCGACCGCGCACGCTGAGCTCATCGCGCTGCGCGAAGCCGCCAAGTCCCTGGGCCACTGGCGGCTCAGCGGCTGCGCGCTCTACGTGACGCTCGAGCCGTGCGCCATGTGCGCGGGCGCCGCGGTCCTCGCGCGGATCGACCTCGTGGTCTTCGCCGCGCCCGACCCGAAGGCGGGCGCGGTCCGCTCGGTGGCCTCGCTCCTCGATGAGCCGGCACTCAACCATCATCCCAAGTGGCGTCTCGGGGCACGGCGCGCGGAGGCCGAAGCGCTGCTCTCCGGATTCTTCGCCGGTCGCAGGGAGCGCGACTAGCCGGTCGCGCCCTCGCGCGAGCCGTAGACCGTCCACCACGGTGATGCGGTGCGGGCGAGGATCGCGTTCAACGCCTCGATGTTCGCGACGCCGTCCTGCTCGAGCCACCGCTCGAACGCCGGAAGTCCTTCCTTCGCGTAGACCGGGATGCCCCGTTGCCACGTCGCGCGCCCGCACAGCACGCCGGCGAACTTGGATCCGGCCTCGCCGGCCCACTCGATCGACTCGTTGAACACCTCGTTCGTCACACCGGCCGAGAGGTAGATGAACGGGAGCTTCGCCGCGTCGGACGCCTCCTTGAAGTGCTTGAGCGCGGCCTTCCGGTCGTACGCGATCTGTCCGGTGACGTTCGCTTTGGAGCCTCCGACGAACGCCATGTTCACCGGCACCTCGACCTTCAGCACGTCGACGCCGAACCGCGGATCGGAGAGCTTCTCCATGTAGGCCTGCACCGCCCGCGGCTTGAGCTTCGCGAATTCGAACCCCTTTTCGTCCATGTCCTTGTCGTAGGCGAGGGGCTCGAGGAAGAACGGCACGTCGAGCGCGGCGCACTCCGCGCCGATGCGCTCGAGGAACACGTGCTTGCGATCGTTGACGTCCTGGTCGTCGAACGGGTCGTAATAGAGGAGGATCTTGATCGCGTCCGCGCCCGCCTCGACGAGCCGGCGGACGCTCCAGCGCTCGAGCAGGTCAGGCGTGCGGTTCTGTGGGTCGGCGTCGTAGCCCGTCTTCTCGTACGCGAGCAGCACGCCGCTGCCGGGCCGGCGGGCCCGGAGCGCCGGCAGCCCGTACTCGGGGTCCATGAGGATCGCCGTCGCGTGCTGCGTGAGGACCTTCGTGACCGCGGTCTTGAACTCGGTCAGCGACTGGTCCGTCGGCTGCCCGCCTTGCTTGCCGATCTCCCTCTTCAACGAGCCGCGCTGGTCCATCGCCGCGGCCCGGATCACGCCGCGGTCGTCGGCGCATGCGTCGATACCCTTCGCCTTCCCTGTGGTGACCTTGCCTCGAGTCACGACGGCCATCTGCTCGACACCCCCTGCGCCACGCGTTGCAGATGCTAGGCCGCGCCGCTGTTCGCCGATGCCGTCCAGAATAGGCAGGGTGAAGCTGTGCACGTTCGATGAGGGCGAGGGCCCGCTCACCGGGCTCATCGAGGGCGACACGGTCCGGCCCCTGCGCGACACCGTCGAGATGGTCGAGCTCATCCAGCGCGGCGCCGGCTGGGCGCCGGCCGCCCCGGCGCTCCCGCTGCACAGCGTCCGGCTTCTCGCGCCGATCATCCCGAAGCGCAACGTGTTCTGCGTCGGGTGGAACTACGCGGAGCATTTCGCCGAGGGGAAGGCCTTCCGCCCCGCGGGTGCGGTCCAGGAGATCCCCGAGCACCCGGCGCTGTTCACGAAGAACCCGTTCACGATCATCGGGCCCGACGCGGCGATCCGACACCCGGCGCCGATCTCGGATCAGCTGGACTACGAGGTCGAGCTCGCCGTCGTGATCGGTCGCGAGGGCCGCGACATCGCGGAGCGCGACGCCCTCGATCACGTGTTCGGCTACACGATCGGCAACGACGTGAGCGTGCGCGACGTCCAGCGGACCTGGCATGGCGGCCAGTGGTTCAAGGGCAAGAACTTCGACACGCATCTTCCGCTCGGGCCATGGATCGTCACCAAGGACGAGATCCCCGACCCGCAGGTCCTGCGCCTGGTCACGCGCGTGAACGGGGCTACCAAGCAGGACTCGAACACGAAGCACATGGTCTTCCCGGTCGCGCGCATCATCGCCGAGCTCTCGGCTGGCCTCACCCTGCTTCCGGGCGACGTGATCATCACCGGCACGCCGGAGGGCGTCGGGATGGGCCGGACGCCGCCCGAGTGGCTGCAGCCCGGCGACGTCGTCGAGCTCGAGATCGAGAAGATCGGCATCCTGCGGAATCACATCGAGAGGAGCGCGTAAATGGGCGACTTGGTG
>DATJHW010000124.1:0-4333 GCA_035493615.1 Saccharimonadales bacterium (SeqCode)
CTATAGCGGGATGTTCCCGTGCTTCTTCTTCGGGTTGCTATCGCGCTTGCCCGCGAGCGCGCGCAGCGCCGCAGCGAGGCGCGGCCGGGTCTCGTGCGGCTCGATGATGTCGTCGAGGTACCCGCGGGCCGCGGCGGCGTAGGGGTTCGCGTACCTCTCGGCATAGTCCTTCGTGAGCTCGGCGCGCCGCGTGTCCTGGTCCGCGGCCTTCGCGATCTCGTCCTTGTACAGGATGTTGACGGCGCCCTCGGCGCCCATCACCGCGATCTCGGCGCCCGGCCACGCGACGTTGTAGTCGCCGCGGATGTGCTTGCTCGACATGACGTCGTACGCGCCGCCGTAAGCCTTGCGTGTGATCACGGTGAGCTTCGGCACCGTCGCCTCCGCGTATGCGTACAGGAGCTTCGCCCCGTTGCGGATGATCCCGCCGTGCTCCTGGGCCGTGCCGGGAAGGAATCCGGGGACGTCGACGAACGTCACGAGCGGGATGTTGAACGCGTCACAGAAGCGCACGAACCGCGCGGCCTTGATCGAGGCGTCGATGTCGAGCACGCCGGCAAGGACCATCGGCTGCTGGGCGACGATCCCGACGCTGCCGCCCTCGAGCCGCGCGAAGCCGACGAGGATGTTCTGCGCCCACTCCGCGTGGACCTCGAGCAGCTTCCCGTCGTCCACCACGCGCTTGATGACGTCGCGCATGTCGTATGGCTTCGCCGCCGACTCGGGGACGACCTGATCGAGCTCAAGGTCCATCCGGTCCGCCGGATCGTCGGTCGCAAGACGTGGGGCGGGATCGAGGTTGTTCGACGGGAGGTAGCCGACGAGCTCGCGCAGGAGCGCGGCGCAGCGGACCTCGTCGTCGGCCACGAAGTGCGCCACGCCGGAACGCCGGGCGTGGGTCTCGGCGCCACCGAGCTCGTCGAACGTGACGTCCTCGTGGGTGACGGCCTTCACGACGTTCGGCCCGGTGACGAACATGTACGACGTGTCGCGGACCATGACCACGAAATCGGTGATCGCCGGCGAGTACACGGCGCCGCCGGCGCACGGCCCCATGATCGCCGAAAGCTGCGGTACGACGCCGCTCGCCAGGACGTTGCGCAGGAAGATGTCGGCGTAGCCACCGAGCGACACGACGCCTTCCTGGATCCGCGCGCCGCCGCTGTCGTTCAGGCCGATGATCGGCGCGCCATTCCGCATCGCCAGGTCCATGACCTTCACGATCTTCGCGGCGTGCGCCTCGGCCAGGCTGCCGCCGAACACCGTGAAGTCCTGCGAGAACAGGTACACGAGCCGGCCGTCGATCCGGCCGAAGCCGGTGACCACGCCGTCACCGAGGACCTGCTCGTCGTCGGAGATGTGGTCGCTGCGTCGAGCCGCGACGAACGCATCGAGCTCGACGAAGCTCCCCTCATCCACCACGAGATCGATCCGCTCGCGCGCAGTCAGCTTCCCCTTCGCGTGCTGCTGGGCGATCCGATCGTCCCCGCCGCCGCGCGCGGACTGCGCGCGCAACGCCTCCAGTCGCTCGATGGGGGTGGTCATCGCGGTCGAGGATAGGAGCCGCGGATCAGTCGTACGTCCCGGGCCGGAAGGTCGTCGGGTCGTGCGACGGGAACGCGCGCTCCAGGTCGTCCTTCACGAGCGAGCGGATCACCGCGAGCGACTCCTTGCCGGCCACCGGATCCTGGCCAGGGATCTCGCCGCGCTCGAGGTTCGCGCGCGTGAACGCTGCGTCGCCACAGAGGACGACTCGCCCGGTGTTGGCCAGGTCGACGACCAGCGACTGGTGCCCTGGCGCGTGGCCGGGCGTCGGCACGACCTCGATCCCGGCGGCGACACGAGCGCGCCCTGCCGCCGGCATGTAGCGGAGCGCCGGGTCGTCCCAATAGATCGCCGGGAAGTTCGGACGGCCCTTCGCGTAGGCGAGATGCTCGGCCTGGACGATGAAGGTCGCGCTCGGGAAGGCGCGGTTGTTCCCGGCGTGATCGAAGTGCAGGTGGCTGTTCACGATCACGGTCACGTCCTCGGGCCGTACGCCCATCGCCGCGAGCCGGGAGACGATCGCGTCCTCGGCGACCATCGTGATCACCATTCCCGGGTTCGGTCCGAATGTCGCCTCGGGCCGCTCGACGTGCACCGGATGGAGGCCGGTGTCGAAGACGATGAGCCCCTCGGGCGTTCGGAGGAGCGCGGACCAGACCGGGCACTCGACGAGCTCGTCGCGCTCGGGCGCGGCGAGCCACGGCGCGAAATTCGAGCGCGCGAGCTTCACCGCGCCGGTGCGGAAGATGGTGAGCTCGATCGTCATTCGAGCGTGACCACGAGTCCGTCGTGGGCGACCGTGGCGCCGGCGATGGGACCGGCGCCGAGCACCTCAGGCCCGAGATGCGTGAGGATGAGGCGCCGCGTGTCGAGCGATCTTTGGTGCTGGTCGATCGCCATCGCGCTGAGATGCAGGGGGATGTTCTTGGACATCGACAGGCACTCGCAGATGAACGCGTCGGTCTGCGCCGCGATCTCGACCAGCGCGTCGGTCCACTCGGTGTCGCCGGAGTAACCGACGGTTCGACCGCCGAGCTCGACGCGAAGGCCGTGTGGCACGGTCGCGGGCGTGTGCCGCACCGGTATCGCGGTCACGCGCGCGGGACCGGCGTCGGTCACGACACCGGCTTCGAGCTCGACGTACGTCGGACCGAACGACCGCGGCGCCTCGGCCGAGCCGGGAAAGAGCGCGTCGGCGGCAGCACGGACGCGGCGCTCGATCCCTGCCGGCCCCGCGATGACGAGCGGCCGGTCACGCTTCGCGATCGTCCCGTCGATGAGGAAGAACGGGATACCGCCAAAGTGGTCGCCGTGGAAATGCGAGATGACGATCGCGTCGATGGTGTTCGGATCGATGGAGGCCCGCTTCAGGGCGATGAGCGACGACGCGCCGCAGTCGACGAGCACGGTCCCCGCCGGGCAGGACAGCAGGACGCACGCCTGGAACCGTCCACCGTCGCCGAACGCTGAACCGGTGCCGATGAACTGGACGGTGAGGCTCACCCTTCGAGCAGCTCGTCGACCGCGCGATAGGGATCGAGCTCGCGCTTCGCGACCCGCGCGACGGCGTCCGAGACGCGCTCGGACCCGATGCGCGCCTCGAGCCGCTTGACGAGCGCTTCGCGGAGCAACGCCTCGACCTCCTCGCGGGCCGCGCCGGCGCGCCGCGACTCGAGCTCTCCGCTCGTGCGCGCCCACTCGGCGTGGGCGTCGATCGAGCGCACGAGCTCGTCGATCCCGGCCCCGTCCTGCGCGCTCGTGCGGAGGATGGGTGGCTTCCAGTGCGTGCGGCCGTGACCGAGGGTGAGCATCTGCGCCAGGTCACGAGCGGTCTCGTCGGCTCCCGGCCGGTCGGCCTTGTTCACGACGAGCACGTCCGCGATCTCGAGCACGCCGGCCTTGATCGCCTGGATGTCGTCGCCGAGACCAGGCACCGTGACGAGGCACACGGTGTCGGCGACGCGCACGACGTCGACCTCCTCTTGCCCCACCCCGACCGTCTCCACGATGACGAGCCCGGTCCCGAGCGCGTCGAGGACATTCACGACGCGCATCGTCGCGCGGGCGAGGCCGCCGGCGTGGCCGCGGCTGGCCATGCTCCGGATGAACACGCCCTCGTCGAGGAACCGGTCGCGCATCCGGATGCGGTCACCGAGGATCGCTCCGCCGGTGAACGGGCTCGACGGATCGACGGCGACGATCGCGACGCGTTCGAAGGCCTTCCGGTACTCGGCCGCCAGCCGCGAGACGAGCGTGCTCTTGCCGCCGCCCGGCGGCCCGGTCACGCCGACGATGCGTGCCTTGCCGGTCTCGGGATAGAGCGATCGGAGGACCCCGGCGCTGCCCGGCTCGTCGTTCTCGACGATCGTGAGGAGCCGCGCGACGCTGCGCTTGTCGCCGTTGCGCGCGCCCGCGAGCAGCGACTCCGCCGCCGCGATCAAGACGCGGCGACGAGGTCCCGCGCGATGACGATCCGCTGGATCTCGCTCGTGCCCTCTCCGATCTCCATGAGCCGCACGTCCCGGACGATGCGCTCGACCGGATAGTCGCGGAGATAGCCGTAGCCGCCGAGCACCTGCAGCGCGGCGTTCGCCGCCCGGCTGCCCGCCTCGGCCGCGTAGAGCTTGCCCATCGACGCGGCGCGCGTGAACGGCAGGCCCGCGTCCGCGAGGCTCGCCGCGCGATGGATCAGCAGGCGCCCGGCGTCGAGCTCGGTTCGCGACTGGGCCAGCCGCCACTGGATCATCTGGAACTCCGCGAGCGCCTTGCCGAACTGGGTGCGCTCCTT
>DATJHW010000125.1:0-12393 GCA_035493615.1 Saccharimonadales bacterium (SeqCode)
GGGAGGAATTGACCGTATGAAGTCCGGTGGTTTCCCGTGCCGCTTCGCCGGGTGCGATGTCCGATTCCAGGTGCTCGACCAGAGCTCGATGCAGTCGCTCCTCGCGGCGAGCGAGCAGCGCACGACGCATGAGGTCACCACGCACAACTACAACCACGTCAAGATCGAGGACACCCCGCCGAACTACGCAAAGGGTCCGCTGAAGGTCCGCCGGGCCGACTACATCTAGCGTTACCGAACCGTCAACTGGCGGCTCGCCCGCCTGGCACCGCGTGTGCCTCGCGGACGAGCATGGACACGATCAGCGGCGCGTGCAGGCAGTGCGGCGCATCACTCGAGCGGGCCATCGTGCGTGAGGTCCGGCACTACGAGGAGACGCGCCTGATGCAGGTCACCTGCGCCGCCTGCGAGCGATCCTTCTTCGCGGTCGCTACCGAAGCGCCGCGCGCCAACCCGATCTCGTTCGACGAGGTCGTCCTCGCGGCGCGCGCGCTCGATCAGGCCCGCTCGCTTTCGCAGCTGTTCGGACCGGGGTTCGCCGCCTAGACCAACGTCACGCCGGCACCACACGGTCCGGAAGTCGCGTCGCGACGAAGAGTCCGCCGGCGGTCAGCACGGCCGCCACCAGGAACGCGAGGTGATAGCCGTCGTTGAGCGCGGCCGGGTCGGCGACGCCGCCCGCGGTGCGAGCCGCGGCGAGGCTGACCAGCACGGCCAGCCCGATGGCGCCGCCGACCATCTGCGACGTGCTCACGAGACCGGAGACCAGACCGCTGTCTTCGGGCGTGGCCTCGCGCGTCGCGATGAGGATCAGCGCCAGGAACCCGAGGCCGCCGCCGACCGCGATGAGCAGCATCGCCGGAAGGACGTCGACGGGGTAGACGCCGGCGGCCGGCGCCCGCGCGAGGAGCGCCAGGCCGAGCACGGCGATCGACATCCCGGCGAGCAGGGCCCGCTTTGGCCCGACCCGGCCGACGATCCAGGCCGCGATGCCGAGCGACATCGCGGCGAAGGCCAACATCGCCGGCAGGAAGCCGAGACCGGTCTGCAGCGAGCCGAAGCCGAGGACCCGCTGCAGGTACAGCGGCGAGAAGAAGAACCAGCCGAAGAAGGCGGTCATGAACGCGACGATGACGACCTGCGACAGCGACACCGTCCGCGAGCGGAAGATCCGAAGCGGCACGATGGGCGCACGCACCCGCCGTTCGATGAGCACGAAGGCCACGAGGACGACGAGCGCGAGGCCGACGGGCACGAGCACCGCCGGAGAGGTCCAACCGGCCTCCGACGCCTGGAGGATCCCGAAGACCGCGAGGATCGGCGCCGCGGTGATCGCGAGCGCGCCCCAGACGTCGACGCCGCCAGCGAGACCAAGGCCGCGGCCGGCGGGCAGAAGCGGGCCCGCGAGCGCGATGGCGACGATCCCGATCGGAACGTTCAGCAGGAAGATCAGGTGCCAGTCTCCGGTCTGCGTGAGCACGCCGCCGAGCACGACCCCGACCGCGCCGCCGGCCGACGACACGAAGCCCCACACGCTCATCGCCTTCGCGCGCGGCCCGGGCTCCCGGAACAGCTCGAGGATCAGCGAGAACGCGACGGCCTGGACGATCGCGCCGCCGATGCCCTGCACCGCGCGGGCAGCCATGAGCATCCACTGCGCCGGTGCCAGGCCGCAGGCCAGCGACGCCGCGGTGAAGATCGCGAGGCCGGTCACGAAGACGGTACGCCGGCCGACCAGATCCGCGGCCCGGCCGCCGAGCAGCAGGAAGCCGCCGAACGTGAGCACGTACGCGTTCACCACCCACGCGAGGCCGGACTGCGAGAAGCCGAGGTCCCGCTGGATCGACGGCAGCGCGATGTTCACGATCGTGCCGTCGAGGACGATCATGAGCGCGCCGAAGCACACGAGGCCGAGCGCGGCCCAGCGTCTCGTGCCGGGCCGCGCGGCCTCCGGCTCCTCGTGCTCGATGGACCGCGCTTCGAGCGCCGCGCTCACCCGGCGTACGCCCGTTCGAGCTCCGCGACGTCGATCTTCTTCATCTTGAGCATCGCGTCGACGACGCGCTTCGCTTTGACCGGATCCGGGTCGCGCATCAGCCTGGGAAGGGCTTCAGGGATGATCTGCCACCAGAGCCCGAAGCGGTCCTTCACCCAGCCGCACCTCGACTCCTCTCCCGCGCCGGCCGAGAGCTTCGCCCAGAGGTCATCGACCTCCGCCTGGTCCTTGCAGTTCACATAGAGGGAGATGGCCTCGGTGAACGCGAACTCCGGGCCGGCGTTGAGTCCCGTGAACTCCTGACCCTCGAGCTCGAAGCGGACGCCCATCGTCTTGCCGTCCGGTCCCGGCGTGACCTCGAGCACCCTGGAATTCTCGAAGATCGAGACGTAGAACCGCATCGCCTGCTCCGCCTGATCGTCGAACCACAGGAACGGCGTGATCTTCTTCACTCTATTTCTCCTTCGTGCCGGACAGCGTCGCGAGGTGGGCGGCGAAGTGGTCGAGGATCTGGGTGTAGCCGGCGCGCTCCTGCTCCTCGCCCATCGCCATTTCGACCGAGAACACGAGCTGCGTACCGCCGCCCAGCACCTCCGTGAATACGGCGGTCATCAGGCGGCCGTCTGCGAGGACCTGGACGAGGCGCTCGGGCTTGACGACCTCGCGGTACGTGCCGGCGAGCTCGAAGCCCTCCTCGCTGTGGTCGGCCGGCCGCATGCGCATGCTGAACGCTCCGCCGGGACGCAGATCGGCCGTGGCCGTGGGCGTCTCCCAGTCGTTGGCGAACATCCACTTCACCTGGTGCTTGGGGTCGGTGAAGGCGGTCCACACAAGGTCGCGCGGCGCGTCGAACACCCGGGTCAGCGTCAGGGTGCGTCCGTCGACGCTGATGCCGCGATCCGAGCGCTTCCCCGAGAGGACGCCGGCAAGCTTGCCGAGGCTCTGGGCGATCCCTTCGGCCATGCCCTGCTTGGCCATCTGCTGGAACGCCTCCACGGTCTCGAGGCTCTGGGCCACGGTGCAGCGCGTCCGGCCACCGGCGACATCCTCGAACGTCACGGCCGTGGTGACCGTCGGGAGGGTCTGGCCCTCGAACTCCGGGGTCATCGTGAACACGAGCCGCTCGTTCGGTGTGACCTCGATGACCTGTCCCGGGCCGGGGAACACCTTCCCATCGAAGGGCGGGCCGTCCGGTCCCTGCATGTCCACGCGGAACATGCCGCCCGGCCGGGCATCGATCTCGCAGCGCGGCGAGGTCATGCCTTCCGGCGGGAACCACCGCGCCAGCTGCTTCGGGTCGGTCCAGGCCTTGTAGACGGTCTCCCGCGGAGCGTCGAAGATCCGCGTGGTGACGAGGGTGCGCTCGGGTGCGATGACGCTATTTCCCGCGGCCATGCTTCTTTTCCTCCCGCTGTAGTTCGCGCAGGTGCAGATCGAGCCGGTCGAGGCTCTGCTCCCAGAAGATCCGGTACCGCTCCATCCACTTCGCGGCCTCTTTCAGGCGGTCGGCCTCGAGCCGGGCGGGGCGCCATTGGGCGTCGCGGCCGCGCGAGATGAGCCCCGCGTTCTCGAGCACCTTGAGGTGCTTCGAGACCGCCGGCAGGGTCATGTCGAACGGCTTCGCGAGCTCCGTGACGGTCGCCTCCCCGGACGCGAGCCGGGCGAGGATCGCCCGCCGGGTCGGGTCCGCGATCGCCGAGAACGTGGCGCTGAGCCGGTCGGTCGCCATTTCCGTACTTCACCTTCTGGTTATATAACTAAGTGGTGTAGTAAGGCATCGCGGGACACTTGTCAACTGACCGTCGCGCTCGGGATCCGGTACGCCTGGAGGGGCTCGAACCCCCGGCCTCAACGTTCGTAGCGTTGCGCTCTATCCAACTGAGCTACAGGCGCGCTCGGAGACTCAAGTTTAGCATCGCGGCCTGATGCCGGTCCTCTCGTCGTCCTTCGACCGTGTCTCGCCGCAGGCACAGGCGAACCGCGATTCGATGAGCGGCCTGGTCGCGGACCTGCACAAGAAGCTCGACGCCGTGCGCCAGGGGGGCCCCGAGCGCGCGCGCGACAAGCACACGAAGGCCGGGAAGCTGCTGCCCCGCGAGCGCGTCGAACGGCTGCTCGATCCGGGCTCGCCGTTCCTCGAGATCGCGCCGCTCGCGGCGCTCGACCTGTATGACAACGATGCGCCTTCCGCGGGGATCGTGACCGGGATCGGCCGGATCTCCGAGCGCGAATGCATCGTGGTCGCCAACGACGCGACCGTGAAGGGCGGCACCTACTACCCGCTCACGGTCAAGAAGCACCTGCGCGCGCAGGAGATCGCCCTCGAGAACCGGCTGCCCTGCATCTACCTGGTCGACTCGGGTGGTGCGTTCCTTCCCCGCCAGGACGAGGTGTTCCCCGATCGCGAGCACTTCGGCCGGATCTTCTACAACCAGGCGCGGATGTCGTCGGTCGGCATCCCGCAGGTGGCGATCGTGATGGGCAGCTCGACCGCGGGCGGCGCATACGTCCCGGCGATGAGCGACGAGACCGTCATCGTGAAGGGCCAGGGCACGATCTTCCTTGGCGGCCCGCCGCTGGTGAAGGCCGCGACCGGCGAGGACGTCACGGCCGAGGACCTGGGCGGCGCGGAGGTCCACGCGCGGAAGAGCGGCGTCGTCGACCACTACGCCCTCGACGACGCGCATGCGCTCTCGCTCGCGCGCGAGATCGTGTCGAATCTCGGCCCGCAGGAGCTCCTCTGGGGCGGCGATGTGACCGCACCCGAGCCTCCGGCGCACGACCCGGCGGACCTCTACGCCATCGTGCCCGCGGACGCGCGCACCCCGTACGACGTGCACGAGGTGATCGCGCGGCTCGTGGACGGATCGAAGTTCACCGAGTTCAAGGCGCTGTACGGCGAGACGCTGGTCTGCGGCTTCGCCCGGATCATGGGCTTCCGGGTCGGGATCATCGCGAACAACGGCATCCTGTTCAGCGAGTCGGCGCTCAAGGCCGCGCACTTCATCCAGCTCTGCGACCAGCGGAAGGTGCCACTCGTGTTCCTGCAGAACATCGCGGGCTTCATGGTGGGCCGGGAGTACGAGGAGGGTGGCATCGCCAAGGACGGCGCGAAGATGGTGACCGCCGTGGCGTGCGCGGTCGTGCCGAAGTTCACGGTGATCGTCGGCGGCAGCTTCGGCGCGGGGAACTACGGGATGTGCGGTCGCGCCTATGCGCCGCGGCAGCTCTGGATGTGGCCGAACGCGCGGATCAGCGTCATGGGTGGCGAGCAGGCCGCCACCGTCCTCTCGCTGGTCGGGACATTCGAGGGCGACAAGGCCCGCGAAGACTTCAAGTCGAAGATCCGCGCGCAGTACGAGACGCAGGGGTCACCGTATTACTCGACCGCGCGGCTCTGGGACGACGGCGTGATCGACCCGATGGACACCCGTGCCGTGCTCGCGCTGGGCCTGGCCGCCGCGCGGCACTCACCGATCGGCGAGCCACGCTACGGCGTGTTCCGGATGTGACCGAGCTCGTCCGCAGCCGGACCGACGAGCGCCGCGTCGCGCGCGTCACCATCGTGCGGCCCGAGGTGAAGAACGCGTTCAACGCCGAGCTCATCGCGCAGCTGTCCGCGGCGATCGATGCCGTGCCGGGCGACGCGCGCTGCGTCGTCCTGGCCAGCGAGGGCGATACGTTCTGCGCGGGCGCCGACCTCGCCTGGATGCGGTCGATGGCCGACTACACGCTCGACGAGAACCTCGCGGACTCGGGCGCGCTCGCCCTGTTGTTCGCGAAGCTCGATGACCTGCCCATGCCGATCATCGCGCGCGTCCAGGGCTCCGCGTTCGGTGGCGGCGCCGGCCTGGTCGCGATGGCCGACATCGCGGTCGCGGTCGAAGCGGCGGTCTTCGCGTTCACCGAGGTGCGGCTCGGGATCCTGCCGGCCGTCGTCTCGCCGTACGTCGTCCGCAAGGTCGGACCGAGCTTCGCGACCGCCGCCTTCACGGCGGGGATCCGGTTCGATTCGCATCGGGCCTTCGACGCGGGCCTCGTGCACAGCGTCGTCGATGAGGGCCAGCTCGATGCCGAGGTCGGCCGATTCGTCGACGCGATCATCGCGGGCGGACCGGACGCCGTGAACGCCGCGAAGCGGCTGGTCCGCGAGGTCACCGGGCGGGCGCCCGCGGACGTCCGCGACCTTGTGGTGCAACGGATCGCGAACGCGCGCGTCGGCGCCGAGGGCCAGGACGGGATGCGGGCGTTCCTCGAGAAGCGCGCACCACGATGGCTTGGCGGGTCACGCCGCCAGAACTAGCCGAAGCAGGGCGACCGTCGCGACGCCCGCGAGCACCCCGGCCAGCAGGTTGCGCCACCACGCGACGACGGCCACGACCACCACTGCGGCGGCAAGCTCGGGGCCGCGCGTCACCGTGCCCCCCGGTACGAGCACGGCCGGCCCGGCGAGAGCCGCGATGATCGCCGCCGGGAGCGCATCGAGGTAGCGCGCGACGCGCGGCGGGAGCGCAGCCGGCATCGCGACGCGGAACGCGAAGGCGCGGACGACGTACGTCACGACCGCCGAGCCCGCGATCGCGAGCCAGGTCATTCCGGCGTCTCGTCACGCGCGAAGACGACGAGCAGCGGAGCGAGGGCGCCGGCGGTCACGACGGCGATCACCGATGCGCCGGCATACGCGAGCGCGGACGCGAGGAGCGTCGCTGCGAGCGCGACGACGCCGTCCGACCGCCTGCGGACGCCGAGCACGACGATCGCGATGAACGTGGCCGTGATCGCGAAGTCCACGCCGAGCCGGCGGGGCTCGCCGATCGACGGGCCGAGCAGCATGCCGACGACCGTCGCCACATTCCACAGGACGTAGAGCGCGACCGCGAACGCCGCGTAGTACGCGAGCTCCGTGCGGCCGCGGCGGAACCAGCCGACGGCCATCGCGAACGCCTCGTCGGTCAACACGTACGCCGCGGCCAGGCGACGGGCGACCGACACGTGCGCGAAGGAGGGGCGAAGTGCCGCGGCCATGAGCAGGTGCCGGAGGTTGATGAGGAACACGGTCGCTACGACGAGCGGCCAGCCGACGCCGTCCTTGAACAGCTGGACCATCGCGAACTGCGAGGCGCCCGCGAACACGAAGACGCTCATCGCGACGATCTCGGCCGGCGAGAGGCCTGACTGGCGGGCCACGATCCCGAACGGGATGCCCACCACGACCACGGAGAGCAGCACCGGCCAGCCTTCGGCGAGCGCGGCGCGTTGCGGTGACAATCTGCGCACATGATGACCGTCCTCGTCGCGAATCGCGGCGAGATCGCGCGCCGGATCTTTCGCACCGCGAAGCGCATGGACCTGCGTACGGTGGCCGTCTACTCCGACGCCGACGCGGATTCGCCGTTCGTTCGCGAGGCCGACACCGCGATCCGCATCGGTCCTGCGCCGGCGCGCGATTCCTATCTCAACGTCGCGAGCGTCATCGCGGCCGCGCGCGAGAGCGAGGCACGGCTCATCCATCCCGGCTACGGATTCCTGTCGGAGCAGGCCGCGTTCGCGAAGGCGTGCGCCGCGGCAGGCGTCACCTTCGTCGGGCCGAGCCCCGAGGTGCTCAGCCGCCTCGGCGACAAGGCCGAAGCGAAGGCCGCGGCCGAGCGCGCCGGCGTGCCGGTGATCCCCGGTTACCGCGGCGCCGATCAGAAGGACGGCGCGTTCGCGAGCGCCGCCCGGACCGTTGGATACCCCGTGATGCTGAAGCCGGCGGCCGGCGGGGGTGGGATCGGCATGCAGCTCGTGGCGAACGACGCGAACTTGCGCGACGCGCTCGCGCGCGCGCGGCGCACGGCCCGCGCCGCGTTCGGCGACGAGCGGCTCATCCTCGAGCGCGCGATCGAGCGGCCGCGCCACGTGGAGATCCAGCTGCTCGCCGACGCACACGGCACGGTCCTGGTCCTCGGCGAGCGCGACTGCTCCGCGCAACGACGGCATCAGAAGGTCATCGAGGAGACCCCGTCACCGGCGGTGGATGCGACGCTGCGCGCGCGGATGAACGACGCGGCGATCGCACTGGCCAAGGCGGTGGGCTACGTGAACGCCGGGACGTGCGAGTTCATCGTCGATCAGAACGGCGATTTCTTCTTCCTGGAGGTGAACGCGCGGCTGCAGGTCGAGCATCCGGTCACCGAGCTCGTGTGGGGTGTCGATCTCGTCGAGCAGCAGCTGCGCATCGCCATGGGCGAGCGCCTTCACATCGATGCCACGCCGCGCGGGCACGCCGTCGAGGCGCGGCTGTACGCAGAGGATCCCGCCAGCGGCTTCCTTCCGTCGACCGGGCGCATCGCCCTGCTCCAGTGGCCGGACGGCCCACGGATCGATTCGGGCATCGAAGAGGGCAGCGCCGTCACTGCGGACTACGACCCGCTGCTCGCGAAAGTGGTCGTCCACGCGGCCGATCGGCGGTCCGCGCTCGATGCGCTCGGCGCGGCGCTACGCGGTTCGACGGTGTTCGGCGTGCGCACGAACGAACGGTTCCTCCGGAATCTGGTGGCGGACCCGGTGATGCGCGCGGGAGGGGTCGACACCGGACTCATCGAGCGGACCCCCGAGCTCGTGCAGGGGCCGGGGGAGACGCCGGCGCAGGCTCGCGCGCTCGCGGCCGCAGCGTTCGCGGCGAGCACCGTGCTGGCGATCGACCCGCGCGACCCATGGCGCGCGCTGGCGGGCTGGCGCGCCGGCGGTCCGGCGACGATGACCGTGCTCCTCGACGACCGGCCGGTGGGCCTTCGCGGAAGCGGGCCGTACACGGTGGACGAGCACACGATCGTGGCCGGCGAGAGCGCCGGACGCTGGGCCGTCGATGGCGAGGAAGGGATCGCGGCGCGTGACGGAACCGACATCTGGGTGAAGTGGCGAGGCGAGACCTACGTGCTCGACACCGCCGGACGGCAGCGCAGCGTCGACGCGCTCGCGGGCACGGAGATCACCGCGCCGATGCCCGGAGTCGTGCTCGCGGTCCACGCGCGCGCGGGGGATCGGCTGAAACGGGGCGACCTCGTGTGCGTCGTGGAGGCGATGAAGATGGAGTTACGGGTGGAGGCGCCCGGCGACGGGACGGTGACGAAGGTGCTGTGTGCCGCGGGGGACCAGGTCAAGCGTGGCCAGCGGCTGGCGGAGTTCGAAGGGGCTTAGCTCCAGGCGGTCTCACGCATCGGGGTATTTTCTACGTCGTCCCTGCGGGTGACGGCTCCCCCATCCGGGGGCCGCGCTCGAGGGCGCCGGGCACTGATACGGAAACCTCACGAGCGTCTCAGCCTCGCGCGGACGAGGGCGCGACCGCGGTCCGGGCGGCGGCCATCCGCAGGCCGATGGAACCGGTCGTATCGCGGAAGAACGGCTCGACCTGCTCGAGCTCGCCCCTGGCGTCGACCAGACGGCCGCTCTTCAGCAGGAATTCCACGTACCGCAGGTGGATCCAGGCCCTCGGGACCGTGAACTCGGTCGCGCCCATGGCGTCGAGCGCGCGGCGGTAGTCGGCCTCCGCCTCGGCCGGGCGCGCGAGAGTCTCATGGATCCGCGCCGACGCGTACGCGACGTAGGCCCCCGCGAAGAGATCCGCCGGACGTGCCAGTGCGCGCGCTTGGCCGATGAGGCGGTCGGCCCGCTCCCGATCGCCCTGCAGCGCGGCGACGAGCGCGACGCTCGCGGTGAGCTCCGTGCGGCTCCACAGCTCGTTCATCCGGACGCTGAGCGCGAGGGCCTCGTCGAGGACCGGCTTCGCCTCGTCGATCCTGCCGAGCTCCATCAAACTTTCGCCGCGAGTGCGAAGCGTCGTCATCTCGAGGTTCAGGTCGCGCTCCGCGACCGCCTCGTCGTGCAGGCCCCGCATGCACTCGGCCGCCGCCGCGAGATCGCCCCGGACCGCGTGGAACTGGCAACGACCGGCCCGCGCCCAGAACGGAAGGCGTAACCCGAGCGCGGCGCCGAGCTCCTCGGCCTTGCGGAGATACTCGTCGGCGAGCTCGTTCCGCCCCGAGGTACCGGCCGCTCCGATCAGCCGGGCAGAGATCAGCATCTCGCGGGGACCGTCGCCCAGGGCGCGGGCGCGCTCGAGCAGCGCCGCGCCGCGCGCGAGCATGACCGTCAGCGAACCCGACGCCCAGTAGCGCTCGAGGTCGACGAGGCCCGCTTCGACCGCCGCGCCAGCATCCCCACTCTCGGTGAACAGCCGTCCGGCTTCGGCGAGGTCGTGGTCGAATCGCTGGATGGGAACGGCCTGGAAATCTCCGGCCAACACGAACACCCGCGCGGCGCCCAGATGGGCCCAGGCCGCAAGCTCGGCCCGGCCGGCCGCTCGGGCGAGCTCCGCGGCGCGATCGAACGCCGGAAGCGCCGATGCGAGATCGCCGGTCAGCCGAAGGTCCTCCGCCTGCAGGAGGGCGACGTGGGCCCGGTCGTCGGCGCTCGCGCGATCGCCGAGCGCCGCGATCGCGGCGGCAGCCACCGCGGCGTTCGGCCCGAGAAGCCCGACGTCCTCGCGCCGCCGGGCGCGATCTCCGAGGGAGAGCGCCTGATCGAGCGCGAGCCGCGCCCGCTTCGCAACGACATCCGGCTGCGCGCGGATCTCCACCGACAGCGCGAACGCGCGCTCCGCATGATGCGCGAGCACCTCCGCGAACTCGCCGCGGCGATCCCCGACCGCGCGCTCGAGCTCCGAGCCGAAGCGCTCGTGCAGGTCCGCGCGGATCGCCTTCGGCAGACCCGCGTACGCGACGTCGCGCATCAACAGGTGCTTGAACCGGTACCGACCCGGCTCGTGACTCTCCCGATCCTCGAGGACAAGCCCGGTGCGGCGCAGCGACGCGAGCGCGGCACCGACGTCGAGGCCGGGTACGAGCGCGGCGACCTCGCTCGCACCGAATCGCTCGCCGGCGATCGACGCCGCCTGCATCGTCCGCCGCTCGTCGTCGCCGAGGCCATCGAGCCGAGCGGCCAGCAGCGCGTGGATGCTCTCGGGCACGCGCACATCCGCGACCGTGGCGGTCGCGCGCCACCGATCGACGACCCGCGTGACCCGGCCGTCGTCGATGAGCATCCGCAGGAACTCCTCACAGAACAGCGGGTTGCCCTCGGACCGCCGCACGACGCGATCGCGGAGCTCCGCCGGGAGGTCGTCGATATCGAGGAGCCGGGCGATCAGCGTCTTCGTCTCATCGCCGGTGAGCGCGTCCAGCGTGATCGTGGTCGCGTTGGACCGCCCGGCGCCCCAGGTCGGACGCTGCTCCAGCAGCTGCGGGCGCGCGACACACAACAGGAGCAGCGGCGCGTCCTCCGCGCTCTCCGCGAGACCCTCGATGATCTCGAACACGGCCGGCGCGGCCCACTGGAGGTCGTCGACGACGATCACCGTCGGGGTGCGGGCGACCGCGGCCAGATATTGCCGGGCGCCCCAACCGATCTCCTTGGCGAACTGAGCGGGGACGACCTCGGGCATCGCGTCCTCGGCTCGCTCGAGGCCGAGCATCGTGGCGAGCCGGGCACGGACGGTGCCCGCTTCGGAGCCCAGCAGGGACGCGACGCGCGCCTCGAGCTTCGCGACCGCGCGCTCGCGATCGTCCTCGCCGGTGATACCGGCGTCGTCACGGATGATCTCCATGAGCGGCCAGTACGTGATGCCGGCGCCGTATGGCAGGCACCGGCCCCGAAGCACGTGAGCTCGGTCGGCGGCCGCGATCCGGGCGAGCGCCTCGCCGACGAGACGAGATTTCCCGATGCCGGCGTTGCCGACGAGCGTGAAGACGTGCGCGCGGCGATCGTCGCGCACCCGCTCGAACGAGTCGAGGAGCATGCGAAGCTCGCGCTGCCGGCCAACGAGCTGGGCCCGCATCGCCGGAAGGCCGCGCGCCTGCTCCGGGACGGCGCTCCGTGGCCGGACGGCGCGGAACGCCTTGATCGGCTCGGTCTTGCCCTTCGCCGTGATCGGCTCGCGGGACGCGTACTCGATCGCGGAACGGGTCAGTGATTCGGTCAGCGGTCCCACGACCACCTCGCCCATGTCGGCACCCTGCTGCAGGCGCGCCGCGACGTTCACGGCATCGCCGGTGACCAGGAACTGACGGTCCTCGCCGCCTCCGGCGACGGCCTCGCCGCTGTTCACCCCGACGCGCGCGGCGAGCGATACCCCGAGCTCGGCGTTGAGGTCGGTCATCGCGTCACGCATGGCGAGCGCGGCGCGGACCGCGCGCTCGGCGTCGTCGTCGTGCAGCAGCGGAACGCCGAACACAACCATCACGGCATCGCCGATGAACTTCTCGACGGTGCCACCGTTCGTCTCCGCGATGGCCTTCATCCGCTCGAAGTACGAGCCCATCACGGACCGAACGGCCTCCGGGTCGTTCTCGGATCCGAAC
>DATJHW010000126.1:0-5287 GCA_035493615.1 Saccharimonadales bacterium (SeqCode)
CGATCGTCGGCGGCATCATCACGCTCGCGGTGGGCCTCGCGGTCCGCGGCGCCGGCCGCGCCCGCAAGTCGACCGTCTAAGCGCGCCACACGCAGTGACCGGCACCAGGCCCGGCGGGGATCGGAAGATCTCCGCCGGGTCGCGCCTTCTCTAGTGTTCGATTACCCCGCGCTGTTCCGGCTCGACGGCCGGCGCGCGCTCGTCGTGGGCGCGGGCAGCGGCATCGGCAAGAGCAGCGCCGAAGCCCTCGCCGCGTTCGGCGCGCACGTGACGTGCGCGGACGTGGATCTCGCGGCGGCCGAGCGGACGGCGGCGGCGATCTCGTCGGCGGGCCACGAAGCTGACGCGCTGATGGTCGACGTGCGCGATACGGGCACCGTGACCGCGGCGTTCGCGAAGCAGCCGGTGGACGTGCTCGTCAGCACCCCGGGTATCAACGTCCGCAAGCCCGTGCTGAAGATCACCGACGATGAGTTCGACCGGGTCATCGACGTGAATCTCAAGGGCACGTTCCGGCTGCTGCGCGCCGCCGGCGCGTCGATGGCCGGGCGCGGCAGGGGCAGCATCATCGCCTTCTCGAGCATCCGGTCGCTCACGGTCGAGCCGGGCCAGGGTGTGTACGCCGCCACGAAGGCCGGGATCGTCCAGCTCATCCGCGCCTTCGCGGCCGAGATGGGCGCCAACGGCGTGCGCGCGAACGCGATCGCGCCAGGCGTGGTGGACACGCCGCTCACCGCGCCGATCAAGCAGAACGCGGAGTGGTACGACGGCTACTCGCGCAAGAGCATCCTCGGCCGCTGGGCGAAGCCCGAAGAGCTCGCCGGCATGGTCGTGTACCTCGCTTCCGACGCGAGCTCGTACGTCACCGGCGCGGTCATGCTCGTCGACGGCGGGTGGACCGCGGCCGACGGACGGTTCCAGCCCCCGCTGTGAGCGCGGCCGGCGAGCCGCTCGTCCGGGTCGACGGCGTCTCGGTCGCGTACCCCGTCCCCGGCGGCCGGGTGCAGGCCCTCTTGGACGTCACGATGGAGGTCCGGCGGGGGGAATGGCTCACGATCATCGGCCACAACGGCTCGGGGAAGAGCACGCTCGCGAAACTGTTCAACGGGCTCGTCATCCCCGGCCGCGGCGAGGTGACCGTCGACGGGCTCAACACGCGGGACGACGAGCAACGCAAGCGCATCCGGCAGATCGTCGGGATGGTGTTCCAGGACCCCGACAACCAGCTCGTCGCGACGGTCGTGGAGGAGGACGTCGCGTTCGGCCCCGAGAACCTCGGCCTGCCGCGCGCGGAGATCGTCGCCCGCGTCGCGGACGCGCTACGCCGGCTCGAGATCGAGGACCTGCGCCAGCGGGCGCCGCATCAGCTCTCCGGCGGGCAGAAGCAGCGCGTGGCCATCGCCGGGGTGCTCGCCATGAAGCCGGCGATGCTCGTGCTCGACGAGTCGACCGCGATGCTCGATCCATCCGGCCGAGCGGACGTGCTGCGCGCCGCGCAGGCGCTGCACCACGACGGCGTGACCATCGTCGCCATCACCCACTTCATGAGCGAGGTCGCGCTCGCGGACCGCGTGATCGTGCTGAGCGAAGGACAGGTGGCGATGGAGGCAGCCCCGCGCGCGCTGTTCGCGCAGCCCGACCGCCTGCGCGAGCTCGAGCTCGACGTGCCCGAGGTCACGGAGATCGCGAGCCGGCTGCGCGATCGCGGCCTCGATCTGCCGATCGTCCCGCTCACGATCGCCGAGCTGGCCGACGCGTACGTGCAGGCGCGCGGATGAGCGAGCCGATCATCGAGGTCCGCGACCTCTGGCACTGGTACCTGCGCCGCACGCCGCTCGAGTCGATCGCGCTCGAGGGTGCGTCGTTCGAGCTCCGGCCCGGCGAGGTCGTGGGGATCATGGGCCACACCGGCTCGGGGAAGACCACCCTCGTGCAGCACTTCAACGGGCTGCTTCGCCCGCATCGCGGATCGGTGCGGGTGTTCGGCGCGGATCTCGCCGATCCGCACGTCGATCCGCGGCCGCTGCGCCGCCGCGTGGGTCTGGTGTTCCAGTTCCCCGAGCAGCAGCTGTTCGACCCGACGGTCGGCGACGACATCGCGTTCGGTCCGCGCAAGCTCGGGCTCGACCAGCCGGAGGTCCGCCGCCGCGTTCAGGACGCGATGGCCGCGGTCGGGCTGCCGTTCGAGACGTTCAAGGATCGCTACACCTTCGGGCTCTCGGGAGGCGAGATGCGCCGCGTCGCGCTCGCCGGCGTGCTGGCGCTCGAGCCTGAGGTGCTGGTCCTGGACGAGCCCACGGCCGGCCTGGATCCGCGCGGCCGGCGAGGGCTCCTCGCGTCGCTTCGCGCGCTGCACGACGAGCGCGGCACCGCGCTCGTGTTCGTGTCGCACAACATGGACGAGGTCGCGGAGCTCGTCACGCGCGTGGACGTCCTCGCGGGCGGGAAGACCGTGCTCCAAGGAACGGTCCGCGAGGTGTTCCGCGAAGACGCCCGCCTGCGCGAGCTCGGCCTGGGCGTGCCGGCCGCGACCGAGCTCGCCGGGGCACTCCGGTCGCGGGGCGTGCCGCTGAGGGCGGACGTGCTCACCATCGACGACGCCGTGGAGGCGATGTGGACGAGTTCGAATTCTCCCGCGGCGTAACCGTCGGGCAATACATCCCAGGCACGTCGTTCGTCCACCGGCTGGACGCGCGCGCGAAGATCCTCGGCTTCATCATCCTGATCGCGGCCGTCCTCACGACGCCCTCGTACATCGGGAACGCCGTCTGCTTCGTCGCGGTGCTCGCCCTCGTGCAGAGCAGCGGACTCCCGATCGGCTACCTGATGAGCGGGATCCGTCCGATCCTGCCGATCCTCGTCGTCTACACGATCTTCAACTTCCTGTTCCTCGGGAACTACGACCCCACCGGCTCGGCCGTCCTGTTCCACACCCCGGTGAGCATCGGACCGTGGCAGTTCGCGTTCACGGTGACGGACAACTCGATGCGCCAGACGGTCCAGGGGATCTTCCGGATCCTCGACCTCATCCTGCTCGGCAGCCTGCTCACGCTCACCACGCCGATCACCGCGCTGTCGAAGGCGATCGAGGGCCTGCTCGCGCCGCTCCGGCGGATCAAGGTGCCCGGACACGAGATCGCGATGATCATCGCGATCGCGTACCGCTTCATGCCGACGGTCGCCGAGGAGCTCGAGCGGTTGATGAAGGCGCAGGCCTCGCGCGGCGCCGATTTCGGCAAGCCCGGCCGCCTGCAGTTCGTCCAGCGCACCCGTCAGCTCGTTCCGGTGACGGTCCCGTTGTTCGTCTCCGCGTTCCGGCGGGCGGAGGATCTCATCGTCGCGATGGAGGCACGGTGCTACGTCGGCGGGGCGGGCCGCAGCGCCGTGTATCACGATCGCTTCACGTCGCTCGAATGGATCGCGCTCGCGGTCGCCCTCGCCTTCACGATCGCGATCGCGCGCACGCCGTTCCCGTGGTGACCGCCGCCGAGGCGATCCGCGCGGCCGTCACCGCGCTGCGCCCAGAGTGCGAGGCGTTCCTCCAGGAGCTCGTGCGGATCCCCACGGTGAACCCGCCGGGCGATCGCTACGAGGAGTGCGCCCGGCTCGTCGGCGACCGGCTCACCTCACTCGGCTACGCGGTGCAGTACGTGCGCCCGCGCGCGGCGAGCCTGGGACCGCCGCGGGTGAACGTGGTGGCCCGGCTCGAGGGACCCGATCCGCATCCCACGCTCCACTTCAACGGCCACTTCGACGTCGTGCCGGCCGGAGACCTCGCCGCGTGGACCCACGCGCCGTTCGGCGCGGAGCTCGCCGGCGGCCGGCTGTGGGGTCGGGGCACCGCCGATCAGAAGGCCGGGATCGCGGCGTCGATCTTCGCCGTCGAGGCCATCCGCCGCGCCGGGATCCCGCTGCGCGGCACCGTCGAGCAGAGCGCGACCGTCGATGAAGAGACCGGCGGGTTCGCGGGCGTCGCCGAGCTGTGCGATCAGGGGATCATCTCGGCCGAGCGCACCGATCACGTGATCATCACCGAGCCGCTCGACGTCGATCGCGTGTGCATCGGTCACCGCGGCGTGTACTGGTGCGAGATCACGGCGCGCGGGGTCGTCGCGCACGGGAGCATGCCGGACCTCGGTCGCAACGCGGCGGTAGCGATCGCGAAGCTCGCGACGCGGATCGAGTCCGAGCTGCAGCCACGGCTCGCGGCGCGCGTCACGGCCGTCCCGGTCGAGCCGCCCGAGGCGCGACATGCGTCCATCAGCCTCAACGCCCTCCACGCCGGCCAGCCCGTCGGCGGCGATCAGTCGCCGGTCGTGCCCGATCTGGCCGTCGCCGTCTTCGACCGGCGGTTCATCGCGGAGGAGTCGAGTGCGGACGTGCGACGTGAGATCGAGACGCTGGTCGCGAGCGAAGCCGCCGCCGACCCCGACATCCGCTGGTCCGTGCGCGAGCTCATGCTCGTCGAGCCGACCGCCACGCCCGCGGACGGGCCCGTGGCCCGCGCGGTGCGCGACGCCGTGCGCATCGTGCGCGGCCACGACGCGACGGTGATCGCGAGTCCAGGCACGTACGACCAGAAGCACGTCGTGCGGCGCGGCGGCGTGACCGACTGCATCGCCTACGGTCCCGGCCGCCTGGAGACCGCGCACCGGCCGGACGAATACGTGGATCTGGACGAGCTCGCCGACGCGACGGTCGTGATGGCGCTCGCGACGCTCGCGCTGGTCGGTTAGTCGACCCCGATCGCGGTCGAGCTCTTGAGCGCGCCGACCCCCGCCCGGCGCTCCGTGCCGCGCACGACGATCGCGCTCGGCCGCGCGAAGTGGGTCGAGGCGAAGGTCTCAAGGCGCGGGACCACGTGGTGACCCATCGCGGCGAGCGCCTCACGCGTCGCCACCGGGATGCGGGTATCGACGAGCAGATCGGCGGACTCGCAGTGCGTGCGCGGCGAGCTCACCGCCTCCTGCGGCCCCTCTGCCCAATCGACGATGTTCGTCACCACGTGGAGCAGCGCGCTCATGATCCGGCGCCCGCCCGGCGCGCCGGTGCAGGCGAACGGCGTGCCGCCGCGGAGCAGGATCATCGGCGCGATCGCCGAGAGGATCCGCTTCCCGCCGGCGATGGAGTTCGGATGGCCTGGTCGCGGATCGAACCAGGTCATCACGTTCGCGAGCATGATCCCGGTCCCCGCCGCCACGACGCCCGACCCGAACGCTCCACCCAGCGTCGCGGTGAGCGCGACCATCCGGCCCTCGCGGTCGACCACGTTCACGTGCGTCGTGCA
>DATJHW010000127.1:0-21668 GCA_035493615.1 Saccharimonadales bacterium (SeqCode)
GTGGGGTGCCCGCAGCGTGAAGTACGTGGGTCTCATTGCCGCTCCCGAGGGCGTGAAGGCCCTGAATGACGCGCACCCCGACGTGCCGATCCACGTCGCCTCACTCGATGAGCGCCTGAACGACAAGGGCTACATCCTCCCCGGCCTCGGCGACGCCGGCGACCGTCAGTTCGGCACGAGCTGATGTCGACGATCCTCACCGCCGTCGGCTCGTCCACGTTGCTGTTGTTCGCCGGCTCGACGCTGCTTGCGTTCCTCCTCGCGGTCATCGCGACGCCCGTGATCGGCGCGCTCGCGCGGCGGCTCGGGCTCATGGATGTCCCCGGTGGCCGGCGGCAGCATCCGGAGCCGATCCCGCGCATCGGCGGCCTCGGGATCGCCGTCGCGTTCGGGCTCGCGATCTTCGCGTTCTGGCTCGTCGATCGACTGAACGGCCATCCGTTCCTGATCCCCGTCGAGGTCCGCACGCCGCGGTTCACGCTCACGGCGATGGCCGCGTTCCTCGGGCTCGCCATGGGCCTGCTGGACGACGCGCTCGACCTGCGTGCGCGCTGGCAGCTGCTCGGCTACTTCGCGATCGCCGCGGTCATCGTCGCGGCCGGCATCCGGATCGAGTTCATCAACGATCCGCGCGGCGACGGGTTGCTCCAGCTCGCGCCGCCGATCGCCGTCGGCTTCACGGTCTTCTGGATCGTCGGCATGAACAACGCGCTCAATTTCATCGACGGCCTCGATGGCCTCGCCGCCGGCGTGGCGGCGATCGCCGCCCTCGCGCTCGGCGCGACCGCGCTCCTGCCGGCGGTGAACGAGCCGTTCGTGGCGTGGATGAACTTCACGCTCGCGGGCGCGATCGCCGGCTTCCTGGTCTTCAACTTCCACCCGGCGAAGGTCTTCCTCGGCACGACCGGCGTCGCGTTCATCGGGACGATGCTGGCGGTCCTGTCGATCTTCGGGACCGCCAAGGTCGCGGCGGCGCTCCTGGTGCTGGGCGTTCCGATCCTCGACACCTTCTATGTGATCGTGCGCCGCCTCGTGACCGGGCAGGCGCCGTTCGCGCCCGACCGCGGCCACTTCCATCACAAGCTGCTCGACGTCGGGCTCTCGCACCGTCAGGCCGTGCTCCTGATCTACGCGATCACGCTCGGCCTCGGTGCGCTCGCGTTCATCTCGAGCGGCCGGGCGCAGATCTACTCGTTCGTCGGTTTCCTCGCGGTCTTCGGCATCGCGGTCCTCGCGCTGTCGCAGCGGAGCGCGAAGGCCGAGGAGCTCGATCCAAACCTCTACGTGGAGACACAGAAGTAGATAGGCGAGGGAGGGCTTCGCCCGACCGAGCCGCAGGGCCCCCGAAACCCGAGCAGACGAAGTCGGCGAAGGTTTCAGGGTTCAACAGGATCAAGGTCGGTACCTGCTCGTGGACGGATCCGACGCTCATCGCGTCCGGGTGGTACCCGGAGAAGATCGCGAAGAAGGCGGACGAGCGCCTGCGGTTCTACGCGGACCGCTTTCCGGTCGTCGAGAACGACGCCGCGTACTACGCGCTGCCCGATCCGAAGCAGGCTCAGCTCTGGGCGGAGCGCACTCCCGACGGCTTCACCATGGATTTCAAGGCGTTCGGCGCGATCACCACCCACCCGATCGACCCGAAGCGGCTTCCAAAGAACATCCGGGAGACCCTGCCCGCCGCCGCGCAGGAGAAGCGCCGGCTATACCCGAAGGACCTGCCGGGTGAGATCCGCGACGAGATCCACGCGCGGTTCTGGGTGTCGCTCGAGCCGATGCGCAAGGCCGGGAAGCTCGGCGCGATCCTGCTGCAGTACCCCGACTGGTTCGTGATCGCGCATCAGAACAAGGACGAGATCCTTCACGCGCGGGACCGGCTGCCCGACGATCGCCTCGCGGTCGAGTTCCGCAACGAGACCTGGATGAGCGAGCGGAATCGGGCGGAGACGCTGAAGTTCCTGGCCGACCACGATCTGACGTACGTCTCGGTCGACGAACCGCAGGGGTTCCCGTCCAGCGTGCCACCGGTCGCCGCGGCCACCTCTCCGCGACTCGCGATCGTGCGGTTCCACGGCCGCAACGCGGAGAACTGGAAGAAGAAGGGCCTCACCGCCGCCGAGCGGTTCGATTACTCGTACTCGAAGGAGGAGCTCGCCGAGTGGCTCGGCAAGATCGAGCATCTCGCCGAGGAGACCGAGGAGGTCCACGTCCTGATGAACAACTGCTACGGCGACAAGGCCGTCACCAATGCCGCCGACATGGCGAAGCTCCTCTCGAAGGATGCGCCTGTCACGGGCTAGGATGCCGCTCGTGGTCCGGCCGATCTCCGACTTCGAGCCGCGCGAGCGCATCGCGCCGATCCCGCACACGACCCGGCGCTTCTCGTGCCGCTCCGCCCTCGCGATCTCCCCGGATAACGGAACCCTCGCGTTCATCGCCGATCTCGGCGCGGGCACGTACTCCGCCTGGACCCTGCCGCTGACCAAACCCGGGAAGCCGTCGCCGGCCCTCGGCGTCGATGGCGCGGCGCTCCGCTCGCTGAGCTGGTCCAAGCGCGGCGATCTCATCGGCGCGGCGGACCGCGGCGGGACCGAGCTGCACCAGCTGTACGTCGCGCGGAGCGACGAGCGCGTCGAGAAGCTCTCGTGGAGCGAGGGCGAGCGCGTGCAGCGGCTCCTCTCATGGAATGCGACGTCGCCCGATGGCAAGCGCGTGGCGTTCTCGTCGAACGCGCGCCAGCCCACGGATATGGACATCGTCGTCGAGGACGTGGACACCGCGACCGAGCGCGCCCTTCTCACCGGGCCGACGTGGTACGTCGCGGGCGGCTGGTCGCCGGATGGGCGCGCGCTCCTCGTCATGCGCGTGCAGGCGAACACCGACCAGGACCTGTTCGTCGTCGATGCCGACTCCGGCGCGACGCGGCATCTGACCGCGCACGAAGGCGACATCTCGAACGTGCCGGCCGGGTGGCTCGCCGATGGCCGGCCGCTCGGGATCACCGATGCCGGACGCGAGCACCTGTACCTCGCGGCATACGACGCGAAGACGGGAGCGCGCGAGGTCATCGACGCGCCGGAGTGGGATGTCGAGCTCGCAGCGTCGTCGGCGGATGGGCGCGCGCAGATCTGGTCCGTGAACGAGGATGGTTACTCGAGGCTTCGGTGGCAGCGGGACGGCAAGCGCGCGGGCGACCGCGTGCTGCGCGGGGTGTGCGAGGACCTCATCATCTCGGCCGACGGCTCCCTCGCGGCCTATCACCGGACGTCGGCGGTCGACGCGCCCCAGCTCTGGGTGCTGGACCTGCGGACGGGCGAGGCGCGCATGGTCTTTGAGACCGCGCGGACGGTGCCGGCCGGCGAGCTCGTCGAGCCGGAGCTCATCCGGATCAAGGCCGCGGACGGCGACATCCCGTGCTTCGTGTTCCGGCCGAGAGGCGCCACCGGCCGCACACCGGCGCTGCTCTATCCGCACGGTGGCCCGGAGGGCCAGTCGCGGCCGGGATTCCCGGATCGCGCGGCGTACCTGCAGGCGTTCGTCGACCGCGGCATCACGCTCGTCGTGCCCAACATCCACGGCTCGACCGGGTACGGGCTGTCCTGGCAGAAGGCGATCCACCGCGATTGGGGCGGCATCGATGCGCGCGACCTGCGCGCGGTCGCGGACTGGATGGCGGCCGACCCACGTATCGACCCGACGCGGCTCGCCGTCTACGGCGGCTCGTACGGCGGCTTCGCCACGCTCGTCTGCGTCACGACCATGCCGGATCGCTGGAAGTGCGCGGTCGACGTCTTCGGCGTCGCGAACCTCGTGACGATGATCGAGCACGCCCAGCCGAACTGGCGCCGCTTCCTCAAGCTGTGGATCGGCGACCTCGAGACCGATCGCGCGAAGCTCGTCGAGCGCTCGCCGATCACCCACATCGACAAGGTCCGCTGCCCGATGCTCGTCGTGCAGGGCACGAACGATCCGCGGGTGCCGAAGGAGGAGTCCGATCAGGTCGTCGAACGGCTCCGCGCCCGCGGCATCCCGGTCGAGTACATGGTCTTCGAGGACGAGGGCCACGGCTTCACGAAGCGCGCGAACCAAGACAAGGCCCACGACCGGATCGTCGAGTTCCTAGCCGAGCAGCTGCTCGATTAGCGGACAGCCGCGCGAACGTCCCGCATGACTTCGTCGATGGATGCTCCTTCATACGAATGGACGACGTCGGCGAACACGTAGAACGGTCCGATGACCTTTCCGGCGCTGAACCGGAACTGGCCCTGCGGTCCGCCCTCCGTCATGAAGTGCTCGCCTCCGGCCTCCGGGCCATACGTGGTGTCCCAGCGGTAAGCGAACAGCAGCCACTCCTCACCAGGCTTCACGTCGAGGTTTTGGCACACATCCTCGAGTATTCGCATCTCTGCGGGAGCGCTGCCTTTGAGGGTGTCGACGACACGGAAGGTCGTCCGGCGCGCGTCGCGCAAGCTGACGACGCTCCCCGCGGCGAACGCCTTCAACTGTGTCGTGTCCTGCGACACAGCGACCGCGCGCACGATGACTTCCGCCTTTGCCGCAAGATCCGGCATCGTCTTGAAGTGATCGACCCAGCTGACCGTGCAGTCCCGCGTTGTCGCGGTGGTCGGCCGGACTGTCGCCGATGCGGTCAGTCGGCCGCTTTCACCCGTCGCCCCTACGGTGCCAGCACAGGCGGACACGAGCAGAGCGAGCGCGATCACAACGACACGCATACCCGATAGACGTCCGGCGGCCCGATTAGTTGCGGAGAGCCGCTCGAAGGACGAACCGCGTCGCGTAGATCTCATCTCCGAGGCTGAGGATCTTGTGGTCGACCCATCCGGTCGGGAGCATCGCGGCGTGCATGTCGTCCCACGACAGCAGACCCGGTCGCAGGAACGCGTTCTTCCACACGGCGATCCAGATCGCTCCCTCGGTGCCCGCGATCCGCACGAGCTCTGCGGCCAGGGCGTTCGCGCCCACCGGCTCGAGCGCGAAGCACAGCACCAGGCCGAATCGCCCAGCGCGGTAGCGGAACGGGAGATCGAGCTCGCAGCGGTCGAGCTGGCCGGCGAGATGCTCGATCGGCCGGTCGTATGTGGCGACGTCGCCGATCCGCACCGCGGGCAGACCGGCAGGCAATCCGAGCTTCGGGACGACCTCGTCGGCTGGGCGCAGTCCTTTTGGTCTCGGCACGGCCTCAGTATCGACCGCTAACTCCGCGGGGAACGCCGCTTGCATGGCCGGTCGCATGGTGCTCGCCGAGCGTCGCGGGCGGCCGATCCTCATCGTCGACGACGACCAGGAGATCCAGGCCGTCGAGCGCGCTGTGCTGACCGAAGAAGGCTTCCGGGTCCGCGAGGCGCACAACGGCGCCGAGGCGCTGGTCGAGCTCGAGGTGGACCCGCCGGCGATGATCGTCCTCGACGTGAACATGCCCGGCATCGATGGGCCGACCTTCGCGCGCGAGCTGCGTACTCGACTGCGGCACGTGCCGCTCGTCATCCTCACCGCCGCCCCCGACCCGAAGCACGAGGCCGATCGGTGCAACGCGGAGGCGTACCTCGCGAAGCCGTTCCAGGCGGCCGAGCTGCTTCAGCTCGTGCGCCGGTTCTCCACCTAACTACCTACCATCCGGGCGTGACCGCGACCCTCCTCGTGAAGCAGGCCGGCGGCGTGCGGGACGTTCCGCCGACGCAGCTCTCCGACCTTCGCGGCTCGCCCGCGTGGCTCGACATCGTGGGCCCCGACGACGCGGAGATGGCGCTCATCGCGGACGAGCTCGACCTGCATCCGCTCGCGGTCGAGGACGCGCGCTCACGCCACGAGCGCCCGAAGGCCGACTCGTACGACGGCTACTACTTCATCTCCTTCACCGCGCTCGAGGCGCAGAGTCCCGGCGCGTTGCGCATGGAGATCTTCTCGATCTTCGCGTTCGCCGACGTCATGGTCACCGTTCGGGCGGGCGACTGGCCGGCGCGCGACGACGTCGAGAAGCGGTGGCGCGAGGGCCGGCTGCCCAACGTCGGCATGCTCCTGCACGCGCTGCTCGATGCGACCGTCGACGGGTACTTCCCGATCGTCGACGATTACGGCGAGCGGGCCGACGTCCTCGAGGGCCTCATCCTCCAGGACACGAATGGCGAGGCGCTGCGCACGTCACTCTCCGAGCTCTTCCTGTTGAAGCGGGATCTGCTCCGCGTCCGCAAGCTCGTCGCTCCCGAGCGCGAGGTCCTCCAGGTGCTGAGCCGCGGCGATGTCGAGTGCTATGGCCCCGAGGAGCGCCGGTACTTCCAGGATGTCTACGACCACGTCGTCCGGGTGACCGACGAGATCGACACGCTCCGCGATCTCGTCAGCAACGTCGTCGACGCGAACCTCGCGGCGGTATCAAACCGCCTCAACGAGGTCATGAAGGTCCTGACGGCCCTCGCGACGATCCTGTTGGTCATGACCGTCGTGACCGGGTTCTTCGGCCAGAACTTCACCGCGTTCATCCCGTACGACTCCGCCGGCTGGTTCTGGGGATCCATTGCGTTCATGGTGGTCGCGGCGCTGGCGCTGGCGGTCTATTTCCGTCGGAAGGGCTGGCTCTAGTAGACTGACCTCCGCCTTGGCCGCACTCCGCACCCCGGGTGGAGCGCGTTGAACGCGGCGATCCTGGGCCAGGTCGGACTCACAATCGCGGTCCCCATCGCGTTAGGTGCCTGGCTCGGTGTCAAGCTCGATGCCGCGCTGGGTACCTCTCCGTGGGGCCTGTTGGGTCTGATCTTCGTGGGGATGGCGGCCGCGGGGGGAGGCGTGGCTCTGTTGATCAAGCGATACGCGGAGGAGAACCCGGTGACGCCGTCGAGCGACCGCGCGCGCAAGGCCGGCCGGGCCTGGCAGGCCGAGCTGGATGAAGCCGAGCGCAAGCGCGAGGAAGAGCGCTAGCCGTGGGCTTCCTGTTCCCGAACGGATTCAAGTTCCCGGACATCCCCGGCAACTTCTCGCTCACCGGCGAGCCGATCTTCACGGTCGGCCCGGTCAGCTACACGAACGCGCACTTCACGATGCTGCTCGTGATGATCCTGCTCGTGACGTTCGCCTTCGTCGCGACGCGAAACCTGCGGGAGCAGCCGACCGGCATCCAGAACGTCGCGGAGATGCTGGTCCAGGGGCTCGGCGATTTCGTGGTCAGCATCGGCGGGCCAGGGGCGATCAAGTACCTCCCGCTGTTCGGCACGCTGTTCCTGTTCATCGTCACGTCCAACTGGCTGTCGGTCGTGCCATTCGTCGGGCAGGTGACCTGGCTGCACTCCCCGACGGCCGATTACCACATCACCTTCGCGATGGCCTTCACCTCGTGGATCGCGTACCAGACCGAGGGCTTCCGGCACCTGGGCTTCTCGTACGTGAAGCGGTGGTTCAACTTCAGCGGCTTCAAGGACGGCCCGTTCATCGGGGCGATCTTCATTCTGGTCGGGCTCATCGAGTTCTTCAGCGAGATCTTCCGGATGCTCACGCTGACGCTCCGGCTCTGGGGCAACGTCTTCGGCGGCGAGATCATGCTCACGGTCATGAGCGCGCTCCTGCTCGTGCCGGGGCTCGCCATCCCGTTCGTCGGTCTCGAGGTCTTCATCGGTCTCGTGCAGGGGCTCGTCTTCGCGCTGCTCGTCCTCATGTACTTCGTGCTCGCGATCGAGTCGCACGACGAATCTCACGAGGAGGGGAGTCACAGCGACACCGATCGTGTCGCCAACGAAGAACAACATCCCGAACCCGTCGCCGCCTAGCTAGAGCGAAATCGCAGCTACAAACCATGAAGGAGTAATTGAATGGACTTTCAAGGACTTGCCGCCGGCCTCGCCGTCGGCCTCGGCGTCATCGGTCCCGGCATCGGCATCGGCATGCTCACCGCGAAGTCGTCTGAGGCGATCGGTCGCAACCCGGACGCGGCCGGCGCGATCCGCACGAACATGATCCTCGGCGCCGCGCTCGCCGAAGGGCTCGGCATCCTCTCGTTCGTGCTCGGCATCCTGCTCTGGACGAAGATCGTCTAGATGCCAGGGATCCTCGCCGAAGGCGGACTGACCGTCCAGCCCTATTGGGTGCTGGTCGCGATCGTCCAATTCCTCGTCCTGTTCTTCCTGCTCCGGCTATTCCTGTGGGGTCCGATCCAGAAGACGCTGCAGGCGCGCGCGGACCGGATCCGCGAAGGGCTCGAGAACGCGGAGGCTGCCAAGCGCGAGCGCGCGCAGATGCAGGTCGAGGTCGAACGCCTGCTCGGCGACGCGCGCCGCGAAGCGGCCGCCATCGCGGAGCGCACGACCAAGGCGGCGGAGGCCGCCGCGACCGAGATCCGCGCCCAGGCGAAGGTGGAAGGCGATCGGTTGCGCGAGCGCGCGAGGACGGACGCCGAGCAGCTCCACCAGCAGGCCCTCACGCAGCTTCGGGGCGAGGTCGCCTCGCTGGCGGTGCTCGCGGCCAGCCGGATCCTCGGCAAAGAGGTCGACGCGAACACGCATCGCGCGCTCATCGAGCGGTCGCTCGATGAGGCCGGCAGCGAGCTCGGAAAGCAGAACTAGTGGCGTTATCCGGATCCGCGCCGCGGCGCTACGCCGAGGCGATCCTCGATCTCGCTACGGCCGAGAAGGCCGTCGAGGCGTACCGGGCGTCGCTCGACAGCCTCGCCGCGGGCATCTCGCCACGATCGATCCGCGCACTCCGCGATCCGAGCGTGCCGGTGAAGCAGCGCCTCGCCGCGATCGAGGCCGTGACGAAGGGCCAGCCGAAGGCGATCCGCTCGGTGCTGCTCCTGCTCGAGCAGCGCGACCGCATCGCGCTCCTGCCCGACATCGCGCGCGCGTACGGCGATCTCGTCGACCGACGCGCGGGCATCGTCGACGCCAAGATCACGACCGCCGTCGAGCTCGACCAACAGCAGCGTGGCGTGTTCGTCGAGCGGCTCGAGAAGAGCTCGGGCCACAAGCTCAAGGCGACCTTCGCCGTCGATCCATCGCTCATCGGCGGAGCCGTCATCCAGCTCGGTGATCACCAAGTCGATTCGAGCGTGCGTGCGCAGCTGCACGCGCTGCGCGCACAGCTGTCCGGCAGCTAAGGGAGATAGAGAGAATGCCATCGACCGCATCAGAGATCACCGACATCATCAAGGCCCAGATCAAGGAGTTCGAGGGGCAGGCCGAATCCGCCGACGTCGGGACGGTCGTCGAGATCGGCGACGGCATCGCGCGGATCCACGGGCTCGCCGGGTGCATGGCCTCCGAGCTGCTCGACTTCGGCAACGAGGTCTTCGGGCTCGCGTTCAACCTCGAAGAGGACACCGTGAGCGCGATCATCCTCGGCGACTACACCGGCATCGAGGAAGGTGGCGTGGTCCGCACCACGGGCCGGATCGTGCAGACCGGTGTCGGCCCGCAGCTCGTGGGCCGCGTGGTCGATCCGCTCGGCCGCGCGCTCGATGGCAAGGGCGACATCGTCACCAAGGAGTTTCGCGCCGTCGACGTCGTCGCGCCCGGTGTCATCACTCGCCAGAACGTCGACACGCCGGTCCAGACCGGCATCAAGGTCATCGACGCGATCACGCCGATCGGCCGCGGCCAGCGGGAGTTGATCATCGGGGACCGCCAGACCGGCAAGACCGCGGTCGCGATCGACACGATCATCAACCAGAAGGGCCAGGACCTGATCTGCATCTACGTCGCGATCGGGCAGAAGGAGTCCTCGGTCGCGAAGATCGTCGCGACCCTCGAAGAGCACGGCGCGATGGAGCACTCGATCGTCGTCGTCGCCGGCGCCTCCAGCCCCGCGACCCTGCAGTACCTGGCCCCGTTCGCGGGCTGCGCCATGGGCGAGTACTTCCGCGACAGCGGAAAGGACGCCCTGGTCGTGTACGACGACCTGTCGAAGCACGCGTGGGCCTACCGCCAGGTCTCGCTCCTCACGCGGCGCCCACCGGGCCGTGAGGCGTACCCCGGCGACGTCTTCTATCTGCACTCGCGGCTGCTCGAGCGCGCCGCGCGCCTCAACGAGGAGAACGGTGGCGGATCGCTCACCGCGCTCCCGATCATCGAGACCCAGGCGAACGACATCGCCGCGTATATCCCGACCAACGTGATCTCGATCACCGACGGTCAGATCTACCTCGAGACGGACCTGTTCAACCAGGGGATCCGGCCGGCGATGAACACGGGTCTTTCGGTCTCACGGGTCGGCGGCGACGCGCAGACGAAGGCGATCAAGGCCGTCGTCCGAGGCCTCCGGGCTGACATTGCCCAGTACCGCGAGCTCGCGGCATTCGCGCAGTTCGGCTCCGACCTCGACAAGGCGACGCAGCAGCAGCTCCGCCGCGGCGAGAAGACGATCGAGGTCATGAAGCAGCCGCAGTACCAGCCGTTATCCCTGGTGAAGGAGGTCGTGATCATCTTCGCGGTCACGAACGGGTACCTCGACGATGTCCCGACCGCGAAGGTCAAGGACTTCGAGCGGGACCTGTTCCGGTTCATGGAGACCCAGTACCGCGAGCTCGCCGACACGATCTCCAAGGACAAGAAGTTCGACAAGGACATCGAGGCCAAGGCGAAGGCGATGATCGAGGAATTCAAGAAGACGACCTCCTATGCCGAGGCCGCCAAAGCCGAGACGCCGAAGGCGCAGGCGCCGAAGCCGGAGGCGCCCAAGGCGGAGGCGAAGAAGGCCTAGATGCCCAGCGAGAGAGATCTGCGCCGGCGGGTCCGGTCGATCAAGAACATCCAGCAGCTCACGCGCGCGATGCAGCTGGTGGCCGCATCGAAGATGCGCCGCGCCCAGGAGGCCGTGCTTGCGTCGCGGCCATTCGAGGAGAAGCTGCGGTCCGTGCTGAACGACCTGGCACCGTACGCCGATCCGGAGCTCAGCCCGCTCCTGCAGACGCGCGAAGTGAAGAAGATCGCGGTCGTGCTGATCACGACGGACCGCGGTCTGGTCGGGCCGATGAACGTGAACCTCGTGCGTTCGACGACCCGCTTCATCAGCGGCAGGCCGTCACCGACCTACATCGCGGTCGGCCGCAAGGGCATCAATGCGCTGCGTCGGATGCGCGCGCCGGTCACGGCGGAGTTCCCCAACATCCCGGACCGGCCCACGACCGCCGACACGAACTCGATCGCGCGTGCCGCGGTCGACGAGTTCACCAGCGGCAACGTCGATGAGGTACATCTCGCCTTCACGAAGTTCGTCAACACGCTCCGGCAGGAGCCGACGATCCGCCGGCTGCTCCCGCTCGAGCCCGAGACCGAACGCGCGACCGAGGAGACCGTGCAGTACCTCTTCGAGCCGGACCCGGCCGAGGTCATGAATCAGATCGTGCCGCGGTTCATCGAGGTGGCGGTGTATCAGGCGATCCTCGAGTCGAAGGCGTCGCAGTTCTCCGCCCAGATGGTGGCGATGCGCAACGCCACCGACGCCGCGGGCGACCTCATCGATGACCTCACTCTCGCGGCGAACAAGGCCCGCCAGACACGGATCACGAAAGAGATGCTGGAGATCGCCTCGGGTGCCGAAGCGATGAAGGGATAACGACATGGCAGTAGCGACGAAGACGGCCTCGAAGACCGGCGAGATCGTCCAGATCATCGGGCCGGTGCTCGACGTGCGGTTCGAGGAGGGCGAGCTCCCGGAGATCTACCACGCCCTGACGGTGAAACGCGACGACGGCGAGCTCGTGGTCGCCGAGGTCCAGCAGCACCTCGGCAACAACTGGGTGCGTGCCGTCTCGATGCAGAGCACCGACGGGCTGCGTCGCGGGATGAAGGCGATCAACACGGGAGAGCCGATCACCGTTCCGGTCGGCAAGGAGACGCTCGGCCGCGTGTTCAACGTCGTCGGAGAACCGATCGACGGCAAGGGTGTGGTCAAGGGCGAGCGTCGCGACCCGATCCACCGCCCGCCGCCGTCGTTCGCCGACCAGGCCACGACCGCGGAGATCTTCGAGACCGGCATGAAGGTCATCGACCTCATCTGCCCATTCTTCAAGGGCGGCAAGTCGGCGATCTTCGGCGGCGCCGGCACCGGCAAGACCGTCGTCATCCAGGAGCTCATCCGCAACGTCGCCGCGGAGCACGGTGGCTACTCCGTCTTCTGCGGCGTCGGCGAGCGCTCTCGCGAGGGCACCCAGCTCATCGGTGAGATGCGCGAATCGGGCGTCATGGACAAGATGGCGATGGTCTTCGGCCAGATGAACGAGCCGCCGGGCGCGCGCCTTCGGGTGGCGCTCACGGGGCTCACCATCGCCGAATACTTCCGCGACGAGGAGGGCCGGGACCTCCTGATCTTCATCGACAACATCTTCCGGTTCACCCAGGCGGGCTCCGAGGTGTCCGCGCTGCTCGGCCGCATGCCGAGCGCCGTGGGCTACCAGCCGACCCTCGCCACGGAGATGGGTGAGCTCCAGGAGCGGATCACCTCCACGAAGAAGGGTTCGATCACGTCGCTGCAGGCCGTGTTCGTGCCCGCTGACGACTACACCGACCCGGCGCCGGCCACCACGTTCGCCCACCTGGATGCCTCGATCCGTCTCGAGCGATACCTCACCGAGCTCTCCCTCTACCCGGCGGTCGATCCGCTCACCTCGACGAGCCGCGCGCTCGACCCGCTCGTCGTCGGGCAGGAGCACTACGACGTCGCTCGCGAGGTGCAGCGCGTGCTGCAGCGGTACAAGGACCTCCAGGACATCATCGCGATCCTGGGCATCGACGAGCTTTCCGACGACGACAAGGTCCTCGTCGCGCGCGCCCGCAAGATCCAGCGGTTCCTCGCGCAGCCGCTCAACGTCGCGAAGCAGTTCACCGGACTCGACGGCGTGTACGTCAAGGTCGCGGACACGGTCCGCAGCTTCAAGGAGGTCCTCGAGGGCAAGCACGACGATCTGCCGGAGCAGGCGTTCTTCAACGTCGGCACGATCGAGCAGGCCCGTGAGAAGGGCGAGCAGATGGCGAAGGCGAACGCGTAGTGCCGATCCGGCTTGAGGTCGTGACACCCGAGAAGGTCGTCCTCGAGGACGACGTGGACATGGTGATCGCTCCCGCGAGCGAGGGGTACGTCGGGATCCTCCCGCACCACACCCCCCTCCTCACGACCTTGGGGCCGGGCGAGCTCCGGATCAAGAAGGGCGGTAGCGAGACGTCCCTTGCGGTGTTCGGCGGCTTCATGGATGTCCGGCCGGACCGGGTGGTGATCCTCACCGAGGCCGCCGAGAGCGCTGACGAGATCGACGAAGCGCGGGCCGAGGCTGCACGCGCCCGCGCGCGAGAGACGCTCCAGGCCGGGCCGGTCGGGCTCGAGGAAGCGCAAGCACGGGCATCCCTCGAACGAGCGATGGTCCGCCTGCGTGTCTCGGAACGACGCCGGCGCCGCTAGACCCATACTGGTCTCCGCCGGAGGCCGCTTCGGAACGCGCGTGGTGGATGTGAGCGGATGAGGTTCGCGCGGTCCTTCGTGTGGCTCGCCGTGCTGGCGATCGTCATGTCTTCGTGCGCGATCGACGCCGCGGAGCTGCCGCCGACGCCGACCCCGACCGTGGCGCCGAGCGAGGTCGCCGTGGTCACGCCCGCGCCGGAGGCGACCGCCACGCCTGCAGCGACGGCGATCGCGCCGACCTACGGCAAGCTTCGGGTGTTCATCGCGAGCGAGAACACCGAGCAGGTCTGGGTCCTCGACGGAGCCCCGAAGGAGAAGTTCGCGCTCGTGGCCAAGATCCCGGTGGGGAAGCTCCCGCATCAGATGGCGGTATCTCCCGACGGCAAGTACGTCGCGGTGAACAACCGGCTCGGCGATTCGACCTCGATCATCGATCCGATCGCGATGAAGGAGATCGTGCGGATCAAGGTCGGCAAGCAGCCGCACGGGATCACGTTCTCCCCGGACTCCAAGACGCTCTTCGTCGCGCACGAACGGGATAGCTTCATCATGCGGTTCGAGGTCGGGACCTGGAAACCGCTCCCGCCGCTCATCGTCGGGACGCCGCAGCACGTGCTCACGATCGGATCGAAGCGGCCGAACCTGCTCCTCTACACGGTCACCAACAGCACCGAGCCCGACCACCTTCGCGCGTACGACCTGGCGACGAACAAGATCATCCATTTCAAGGTGCAGGACGTCCACGACGCCTACTACACCCCGGATCAGAGCGAGATCTGGTCGTCGTCATCCGGATTCATCGACAAGCCGTCCGACCGCATGGTGATCTACGACCCCGACACGTTCGCCGTGAAGGAGGAGATCCACCTCGGCGCGAATCATTACCCGTTCCATACGACCAAGGAGAACCAGGACGGCATGTACTTCATGGCCGACAAGTCGATCATGGTGGTCTCCGACCACAAGGGCCCGTCGCTCCTGTGGATCGATTACAAGAGCCGAAAGATCGTCGCGGAGACGAAGGGCATCGGGGCGCAGCCGTTCCACACGACGTACGACCCGCTCGGCGAGCGGATCCTCCTCACGACGAACGTCGACGGCATGGTGAACGTCATCGACGTGAACACGAAGCAGGTCGTGCAGAAGGTCGCCGTCCCGACCGCGCACGGCATCGTGTCGGTGGGGATCCCGTAGCGCGCTGAAGCGCGACGCAGCCCATCGCGCCTATTGAATGGCCTGGGGGAACGCGAACAGCCGGTCAGGGTCGTAGGTCGCCCGCACACGCTGCAGTCGCGGGTAGTTCGCGCCGTAGTAGGCCTGTTGCCAGTCCGCGAGGTCCGGGTCCGTGTAGTTCACGTATGCGCCGGTCCCGATGAGCGGCCGCACACGGCCGTACACGCTGCGGAGCCAGGCGATCGATGCGTCGGCCGTTGCCGATGGGGCGTTCGCCTGCCAGCCCGCAACGAACTGGAGCGTCGAGATCGCGGAGCGGTGCGGGAACGCCGTCGCGTCTGCCGCGACCTGTGCGACCGCGCCGCCCATGGAGTCGATCAGGATGGAGCCGGCCCCGGCATTCAGAAGGGCCTGCAGATCCTCGAGGCCGCTCAGCATGGCGCCGATCACCGGTTCGCTGAGCGGCACCGTGGCGATCGCGGACTTCGCCGCGGTCGTCTCGCGCGCGAGCTTGCCATCCACCGCGGTGCCCTCCAGGTGACACTGCGCGAGTGTCAGCTGCGCGCAGCCACCCTCGAGCAACATCGCGTCGGCGTAGGAGCGGCTGAAGACCGTCAAGCTGTCAGGCGCAGTGCCGACATCGGACACCAGCCGGTCGAGCTGCGCGTGCATCGTGGCGGCGTCCTCCAACCCGACGACGTGGACCAGCAGCGTTGGCTCCGGGCCGCTCGCCGCGTCGAGGTGCACGTTCGACCAGAGGGTGCCGGGCATGGCAGCCATCCAGCCCTGCCACGCGCGGATCACGCGGCCGGCGTCGGACCACGGCCAGGTCACGAATGCGATGGCCAGGGAAACGGCTGGACGCGTGCGCATCGTGAACGACGTGACGATCCCGAAGTTCCCGCCGCCGCAGCCGCGCAGGGCCCAGAACAGCTCGGGGTCGCGCTGCGCGTCGCACGTCCGGGTCGCGCCGTCGGCGGTCACGATGTCCACGCTGAGGACGCTGTCGCAGGTCAGGCCCCAGGCACGCGAGAGGACGCCGAGGCCACCGCCGAGCGTCAGGCCGGCGATGCCCACTGTCGGACAGCTTCCCGCCGCGATCCCGCGGCCCTGGGCAGCGACCGCGGCGTACACATCCGCGAGGCGCGCGCCCGCGCCGATCGTCGCGGTGTCCCCGCGGACGTCGATGGAGGCCAGCGACCCGACGTCGACCACGAGCCCCGGCCCGCCCGACCAGCCGCCGAAGCTGTGCCCACCGGAGCGTGCGGTGATCGCGACCCCGCTGCGCCGGGCAAAGGCGACGCACGCCTGCACGTCGGCCGGCGAGGCGCACCGCGCGATCGCCTGCGGCCGCAGTCCGTCGAACCGCGTGTTGTAGAGGATCCGCGCGGCGTCGTACGCAGTGTTGCCTGGCCGGACGAGTGTGCCACGCAGGTCCGCGGCGAGCGCCGTCCAATCGGGCGGGCCACCCGGTGTGGGCGACGCCGATCGCGTCGCCGTGGGCGGCACCAGCGTTGGGCGCGGCGTCGAGCTCGCGCTCGGGCTCGCACTCGGGACGACGGCGGCCGTGGTGCATCCGATGATCGTGGCGCCCGCCGAGACGAGAAAACCGCGACGGCTCAGCACGACCGGCCGATAGTCTCATGCGATGCTCATGCGGGTCCTCGCACTCCTCTTCAATGCCTTCCCGGTCCGCTGGCAGCGGCGCTTCATGACCGCGGCGCACGAGCGCTTTCTCGTCGGCGTGACCGGGCTGGGGGTCGACCCGCAAGGCCGGGTCCTCCTCGCGCGGCATCGGTTCGGCGCGCCGCAGTGGCGATTCCTCGGCGGCTTCCTCGGGCGGCGCGAGCGGGTCGAGGACGCCCTGGCCCGTGAGATCCGTGAGGAGACGGGGCTTTCGATCGAGGTCGGCCCGCTGCTCGAGGTCGTCACGGGGTTCCGCTGGGCGCGCGTCGAGCTCGTGTTCGCGTTCCGTCTGATCGGCGGCGCCGAGGCGCTCACCGCGGAGGTGGCGGAGCTCGGCTGGTTCCGGCCCGATGCGCTCCCCGATGTGCGCGCGGATCAGCGGGGACTCATCGAGCGGCACATCGATCGCGCGCGGGAATGGGCAGGCCGCGGCTAGCAGAGCAGGCCGTTCACCTGGTTCACGATGCTGTTGCTCTGGGCGCTGAGGGCGTTGTACGCATCGACCTGCGCGTGCTCGGTCTTCACCGCGGCGTTGTACCGGTCGATGAGCGCGAGGTAATTCGAGTACACATCGGGAGGCATGCCGTTCGGGTATTGCGCCTCCAGCGCCTTGATCTGTTGATTCATCGTGATGAGCGACGCATCCGTGGCGTCGAGCGCGGCCTTCGCCGAAGCGAGCTGGCCCTTCAGCGTCGTGAGCTGGGCGAGCAGTGCGTTCTTCTGATCGACGCACGGGTTCCGCGCCGGCGGCGGGATCTGGGTGAAGCCCATCGTCCGGAGCTCACGATCGCTGAATCGGTTCGGGCAGCTCTCGACGCCCGCGGCGAACACGATGCAGCTCACCGGGTGGTTCATCAGCCCGAACCGGTCGACGCCCTGAAGGAGTGGATCCGCGATCGCTTGAGCCCAGTGGCCGTCCGCGGACGCCTCCGGCCCGAAGCAGCACCAGATGTGGCCCAGCTCGTGGAGCGCGACGGCGACGAAGTTGTCGGCCGAGAGGACGCCGCCGTCGTCGGCCGGGAACAGGAAGATCGCCATCGACCCGTCGGCGGACGATCGGGTCAGGTACGAGTTGGTCCGGGCCGTCACGACCGTCAGGACGATGTCGGCCGGGGCGCTCGTCACGAGCTCGACGGTGCTGAGGCCGCGCGTCGCCGCGCTCCATTCCGCCACGAGCGTTCGCGTGAGCAGGTCGACGTCGCGATCGCGGGCGGCCGAGAGCGAGGGGTCCGGTCGCGCGGTCACCCCGTCGATGATGTCGTTGACGCCGGCGACCTTGATGCGCGCGGTGAAGTGAGTGGCCGGGATCGGATAGCCCGCGATCGGGAAATCCGCGCCGGCGGTGCCGGCGGTCGCGCCGGCGCCACAGTTGACGACGTACCGCGCGGTCTGTTTCGGGAGCGCCGGTGTCGCATAGGTCACCGCGAGGACGCCCGATCCGTCCGCGGTCGCGTCCACCGACGCGGGCGGCACGTCGCCGAACTGCGGCGGGCCGACGTGCACCTCGACCCTGCACGAAGCACCGGGCGCGGTGCTCGCGACCACCCGGCCGTACGTGCTCTCGGTGATGCTCACCGGCGTCAGCGTCGGCTGCGCGAACGTCGGCGCGGCGCTTGCCGCGCCGGCCGTCGTCGTGGGGCGGGGCGCGTTGGCGTTGCTCGCGCACGCGGCGAGGACGACGCCCATCACGAGCAGGGGCGCCGCCCGCAACTTCATTCGGGCGGCCGGTCTCCACCGAGGGCCGCCATGATCTCCTTGATGTGCTCGTAGTGCTCGAACTCGTGCTCGAGCATCCGGCGCATCACGCGGCGCGTCGTCCAGCGGCTACCCATGACGGTGTGATCGACCCAGTCGCCCGGCTCCATCACGCTGAAGCGCTGGAACGCGATGCGGTGCGTCGCCTGCAGGGCGCCGAATGGGTCGTCGGGCCACTTCTCGAGCTTCGCGAGGAACTGGATATCGGACGTCATGATGTGCTCCAGCGTTTCGCGGACGCTCCACATCGTCTCGGTCGGCTCCTGCTCGAGCTGCGGCGCGGACAGGCCCTTCACCAACGAAATGAGCGCGGCGCGGGATGCCTCGAACTGGTGCAGGAAATCGCGGATCTCGTGCTCCTGCAGCGGCTTGTCCTCGCCTGGGAACACGCCAGTCGGAGGTACCTCGTCGACCGGGATCTTGTCCGGGTCGATGTCCTTCCAGTGCTCGACCGATACGCCGCGCGCCTCGAGCAGGTCGCGGTACGCCCGGAATGCCTTGCGCGTGTTGGCGATCGCCTCGTCGCGCGTCTTCCCCGACGCGTTCGCGCCGGGCAGCGCCGGCACGCGTCCGAGAAAATAGCCGTCGCCGCCTTGGATCACGAAGATCCTCGCGTCGGTCATAGCGCCATCCACACCTTCTGCCCGCAATCGGGTCGTAGCGATCGGGCCACTCCATCGACAGAGACTCGGAGAAGCGTAGGGCTGGCCTCGATGACCTCGATCGCCGCACCGGGCTTCACGCCTTGCGAATCGAGATACTCGAGGAACCCCGGCTCGTGCTCGAACTGATCCGGGATGCGCTCGACCGCCGCGCGCTCGCCGCGGGCGAGCGCATCGAGCGGACGTGTCGGCGTAGCGGCCACCCCGGGCATCGGGTTGCCGTGCGGGCAGGTCTGCGGATCGCCGAGGACGCGCGCGATGCGTGTCTCCATCTCGGGCGACATCGCGTGCTCGAGCCGCTCGGCCTCTTCGTGCGTCTTCCACCACTCGAACCCGAGCACCTCGACCAGGAAGCGTTCCGCCAGCCGGTGGCGCCGGACCACCGAATCGGCCAGAGCCTTTCCGGCCTTGGTCAGATGCACTTCTTTATGGTCATCGAGCGAGACCAGCCCATCGCGTTCGAGCCGGTGGACCATCTCCGAGACGGCCGGCGCGGAGAAGCCGAGGAACTCCGCCAGCCGGGCGGAGACGACGTGGCCGTTCTCGTCAGCCAGCGTGTAGATCGCCTGGAGGTATTCCTCGACCGCGTTCGATGCCACTGCTCGAGATTACGGGCGGCTGGGGGCGTGAGTTATTTCCGACCTTTTGGCTCGGATATATTTAGGCGCACCTAATGTCCTTCCAGGAAACGGTGATCCTCGGCTCGATCGCCGGCCTCACGATCTTCCTCGGGCTGCCGCTGGCGCGCGTCCGCGTCGTGGCGCCGCGCTACCACGCGTTCCTCAATGCCCTCGCGATCGGGATCCTCCTCTTCCTGTTCGTCGACATCGTCGAGCACGCGATCGGCCCCGTCGAGACGGCGATCAGGGGCGATACGTCATCGCTGGCGCTCCTCGTCGCGCTCCTCATCGGCGGCTTCGGGATCGGGCTGTTGAGCCTCGTCTACTACATGCGCCGCGTGTCGTTCGGACCGGGCTTCACCGCGACGCACCTCGCGGTGGTCATCGCCACCGGGATCGGCCTCCACAACTTCTCCGAGGGCCTGGCCATCGGCAGCTCAGCCGCGAAGGGCGACCTCACGCTGGCCCTCACGCTCGTCGTGGGATTCGGCCTGCACAACGTGACCGAGGCCTTCGGCATCGCGGCCCCGCTCGCGGGCAAGCGACCGAGTTGGGCGCTTCTCGGGCTCGTCGGGGTCATTGGCGGCGGGCCGAATTTCGTCGGCACGATCATCGGTTACACGTTCGCGTCCCCCGCGGTCTCGGTGCTGTTCCTGTCGCTCGCCGCCGGCGCGCTCGTGTTCGTGATCGGGGAGCTGTTCGCCTCAGGTCGCAAGCTGGCCTCCCCGATCTGGAATGGGTGGGGCATCGGTATCGGGTTCCTCGCCGGCCTGCTCACGGACCTCGTTCTCATCGCGGTCGGCGCATAAGGCTTCGCCTTCCAAGCGTCGCTCGTCCTCACCCGGAGGCTCCGGCCTCCGGTTTCGGCCTCGCTCGCTTGTAGACTTCGGTTCCCGCACCCGTTACCGGACGCTGAAAGGGATAACGCTTGTTCGCTCGCCAGATCGGCATCGACCTCGGGACCGCGAACGTCATCGTGTACGTCCGCGGCAAGGGGATCGTCCTGACGGAGCCGTCGGTCGTCGCCATCGCGCATGACGACAACGGCAACCGTCCGCGGATCGTGGCCGTGGGCGAGGAGGCGCGCATGATGCTCGGCCGCACGCCGGGCAGCATCACGGCCCTTCGACCGATGCGCGACGGGGTCATCGCCGACTACGTCATCACGGAGCGGATGCTCGAGTACTTCATCAACAAGGTGAGCGGGCGCATCCGCGTGTTCCACCCCGAGCTCATGATCTGCGTGCCGTCGGGCGTCACGAGCGTCGAACGCCGCGCGGTCAAGGACGCGGCGTTGCGCGCTGGCGCGCGCGAGGCATACCTCATCGAGGAGCCGCTCGCGGCGGCCATCGGGGCGAACCTCCCGATCTCGGGACCGAGCGGCAACATGATCATCGACATCGGCGGCGGCACCGCGGAGATCGCGGTCATCTCTCTTGGCGGCATCGTCGTGAGCAAGAGCGTGCGCGCGGCGGGCAACCGGCTCGACGAGGCGATCGCGAACTTCGTTCGCAAGCGGTACAACCTCATGATCGGCGAGCGCACCGCGGAGGACGTGAAGATACAGATCGGGTCGGCGCTTCCGATGGACCCGGAGCTGAACATGGAGGTGCGCGGCCGCGACCTCATCGCCGGCCTGCCGCGCACGATCACCATCGGCAGCAACGAGATCAGTGAGGCGATGGAGCCGGTCCTCCAGCAGATCGTGTCGTCGGTCAAGAACGTGCTCGAGGAGACGCCGCCGGAGCTCGCCTCCGACATCATCGACAAGGGCATGGTCCTATCAGGCGGCGGCGCGTTGCTCCGGAACATGGACAAGCTCCTCACCCAGGTGACCGGCGTCGCCTGCTACGCCGCGGACAATCCCCTGTACTGCGTCGCCAAGGGAACGGGACTCGCGCTCGAGCACTTCGACTTCTTCAAGAAGAGCCTCGTCCCGGTCCATTAGGCCAACCCTCAGATGGACCGCCGCGTCGACATCCTCGGCGTGGGCTTCGATCGGGTCGCGCTCGTTGACGCCGTCGCCCGGATCGAGGCGTGTCTCGATCGAGGCGAGCGGACCTTCATCATCACCGCAAATCCGGAGTTCGTGATGCTCTGCCGCGAGGACCCGGAGCTCGCCTCGATCGCGGCCGGCGCTGACCTCGTCGTCCCCGACGGCACCGGCGCCGTGGTGGCGGCGCGGCTGCTCGGCGATCCGCTGCCGGGCCGCGCGCCGGGCCGGCTCCTCGTGGACCGGCTCGCGGCGCTGGCGACCGAGCGGCGGCTGTCCATCTTCCTGCTCGGCGCCGCGCCGGGCATCGCCGAACGGGCTGCGGCGACGCTCCGCGGGCGGCATCCCGAGCTGCGCATCGCGGGCACGTACGCGGGATCGGCC
>DATJHW010000128.1:0-3323 GCA_035493615.1 Saccharimonadales bacterium (SeqCode)
CGTGTAGAACTCCGACTCGCCGGCGTTGGTGATCCAGCACTTGCTGCCGTTGATGATCCAGTCGTCTCCGTCGGCGACCGCGCGCGTCTTCATGCCTCCGGCATCGCTGCCCGCCTCCGGCTCGGACAGGCAGTAGGAGAACATCCCCTCGCCGGCCGCCAGCTTGGTCAGGTACTTCTGCTTCAGATCCTTCGAACCCGAGAGCATCAAGGGCAGCGATCCGAGCTTGTTCACGCCCGGGATGAGCGAGGAGGACATGCAGACCCGTGCGACCTCCTCGACGACGATCACCGTCGCGAGCGCGTCCGCGCCCTGGCCGCCGTACTCCTCGGGCACGTGCGGCGCGTCGAACCCGGCCGCACGCAGGGCGTCGAGCGCCTCCTTGGGGAAGCGGGCCTGCTCGTCGACGTCGTGCGCGTGCGGGGCGATCTGCTCCTCGGCGAGCGCGCGGACGGAGGCGCGCAGGTCCTCGTAGTCCTTCGGCAACGTGCAGGCGTCGAAGTCCTTGTTGCCCTTGTATCCGGCCATGGTGGGACGTCCCTTGGTCTCGATGTGCGGTGGAGTCTGGTGCGTGGAATCTGGTGCGTGGAGCCTGGGTGGGTGGTGGAGCGGTCGGCTGGCGACGTTGCGTCAGTGATAGTCGAAGAACCCGCGGCCGCTCTTCTTGCCGAGCAGCCCGGCGTCCACCATCCGCAGCAGGAGCGGCGGCGAGTGGTACAGCGGCTCCTTGAACTCCTCGTACATGGAGTCCGCGATGGCCTTGATCGTGTCCAGGCCGATCAGGTCCGCCAGGGCGAGTGGGCCCATCGGGTGGGCGCAACCGAGCACCATGCCGTGGTCGATGTCCTCGGCGGAGGCGAAGCCCGAGTCCATCATCCGGATCGCCGAGAGGATGTACGGCACCAGCAGCGCGTTGACCACGAAGCCGGCCCGGTCCTGCGAGCGGATGACGGTCTTGCCGAGCGTGTCCGTGGCGAACGCCGACGCCCGCTCGCCGGTTTCCGGCGAGGTGAGCAGCGAATTCACGAGCTCGACGAGCTTGAGTACCGGCACCGGGTTGAAGAAGTGGATCCCGATGACCTTGTCGGGGCGGGAGGTCGCCATCCCGAGCTTCATGATCGGGATCGACGAGGTGTTCGACGCCAGGATCGCATCGGGTGAGGAGACCACCTTGTCGAGGGTCTTGAAGATGTCGAGCTTGATCTGCTCGTTCTCCGCGACGGCCTCGACGGTGAGGTCGACGTCGGCGAAATCCCCGATGTCGGAGGTGAAGCTCAGGCGCCCCAACGTCTCGGCGTGCGAGGCGTCGTCGAGCTTGCCACGCTGCAGCGCGCGGCTCAGCGAGGACTCGACGCGCTTGCGCCCGGCGGCGAGGGCGTCGGCGTTCACCTCGGTCACCTTGACCTCGAGCCCCGAGCGAGCGCAGACCTCGGCGATACCGGAGCCCATCAGCCCGCAGCCGATCACGCCTACCCGCTGGATCCCAGACATGTACCCGTCCTCATTGTTGGTTTGGAACAATCCTCGCCGTGCCCGGCCGGCCGGGTCCAGTGCCCAGGCACCGCGGTGACCCCACCGGACTGTGGTTGGACCACAGCCACGGCCACCGTCACACGTTGCGCCGGTACTGCCCGCCGACCTCGAAGAACGCTTCGGTGATCTGCCCGAGCGAGCACACCCGCGCGGCGTCCATGAGGACCGCGAAGACATTCTCCCCCGCGATCGCCGCCTCCTGCAGCCGGCGGATGGCGAACTCGGCGGCCTCGGCGTTGCGCGCCTGAAATTCCTGCACCCGCCGCAGCTGGGACTGCTTCTCCTCCTCCGTGCCGCGGGCGAGCTCCAGCACCACGGGCTCGCGCTCGCCGTCGGGCGGCAGGAAGGTGTTGACGCCGATCAGCGGCAGCGTGCCGTCGTGCTTGCGCTGCTCGTAGAGCATCGACTCGTCCTGGATCCGGCCACGCTGGTAGCCGGTCTCCATGGCGCCGAGGACGCCGCCGCGCTCGGAGATGCGCTCGAACTCGCGGAGCACGGCCTCCTCGACCAGGTCGGTGAGCTCGTCGATGATGAACGACCCCTGCAGCGGGTTCTCGTTCTTCGACAGGCCCCACTCCTGATTGATGATCAGCTGGATCGCCAGGGCCCGGCGTACGGATTCCGGGGACGGGGTCGTGACGGCCTCGTCGTAGGCGTTCGTGTGGAGCGAGTTCGCGTTGTCGTACAGGGCGATCAGCGCCTGCAACGTCGTGCGGATGTCGTTGAAGTCCATCTCCTGCGCGTGCAGGGAACGGCCCGACGTCTGCACGTGGTACTTCAGCTTCTGCGAGCGGTCGTTGGCGCCGTACTTGTTCTTCATCGTCACCGCCCAGATGCGGCGGGCGACGCGGCCGATCACCGAGTACTCGGGGTCCATGCCGTTCGAGAAGAAGAACGACAGGTTCGGCGCGAAGGCGTCGATGTCCATGCCGCGGGCGAGGTAGCTCTCGACGTAGGTGAAGCCGTTGGAGAGCGTGAACGCGAGCTGGCTGATCGGGTTCGCGCCGGCCTCGGCGATGTGGTACCCGGAGATGGAGACCGAGTAGAAGTTGCGGACCGAGTTCTGGATGAACCACTCCTGGATGTCGCCCATCATCTTGAGCGAGAACTCGGTGGAGAACAGGCAGGTGTTCTGGCCCTGGTCCTCCTTCAGGATGTCCGCCTGGACGGTGCCGCGGACGGTGCTCAACGTCCAGGCGCGGACGTCCGCGGCCTCCTCGTCGGTCAGCTCCCGGCCGAGCTCGGCCGCCTTCTTCTCCAGCTCGCGGTCGATCGCGGTGTTGAGGTAGAAGGCGAGGATCGTGGGGGCCGGGCCGTTGATCGTCATCGACACCGAGGTGTTCGGCGCGGTCAGGTCGAAGCCGTCGTAGAGCGCCTTCATGTCGTCGAGCGTCGCGATCGAGACGCCGGACGTGCCGACCTTGCCGTAGATGTCCGGGCGCAGGTCGGGGTCGCGGCCGTAGAGCGTGACGGAGTCGAACGCGGTTGACAGACGGGTCGCCGGCTGCCCCTGCGACAGCAGGTGGAAGCGACGGTTGGTCCGGAACGGGTCACCTTCACCCGCGAACATGCGGGCCGGGTCCTCGCCCTCGCGCTTGAACGGGAAAACGCCTGCGGTGTAAGGGAATTCGCCGGGCAGGTTCTCGGCACGCAGGAAGCGGAGCAACTCGCCCTCGTCGCCGTACCGGGGGAGCGCGACGCGCGGGATCTTCGTTCCCGACAGCGACTCCCGGTAGAGCGCGTTGCGGATCTCCTTGTCGCGGATCTTCACGACGTGGTGCTCGCCGCTG
>DATJHW010000129.1:0-2633 GCA_035493615.1 Saccharimonadales bacterium (SeqCode)
GCGGTGTGGTCAGGCGGCTCGTTCGTGTGGGTCCCGAAGAACGTGCACGTCGAGATCCCGCTCCAGGCGTATTTCCGCATCAACAGCGAGAACGCCGGCCAGTTCGAGCGCACGCTGATCATCGCCGAGGAAGGTTCCAGCGTGCACTACGTGGAAGGCTGCACGGCGCCCGTCTTCACCACGAACACGCTGCACAGCGCCGTCGTCGAGATCATCGTGAAGAAGGACGCGCGGGTCCGGTACACGACCATCCAGAACTGGAGCCACAACGTCTACAACCTCGTGACGAAGCGCGCGGTGGTCCAAGAGGGTGGCGTGATGGAGTGGATCGACGCCAATCTCGGCTCCAAGGTGACCATGAAATACCCGAGCGTCTACCTCGTCGGCGAGCGCGCGCACGGTGAGGTCCTCTCCGTCGCGTTCGCGGGGGATGGCCAGCATCAGGATGCCGGGGCGAAGATGATCCACGCCGCGCCGAATACGACCTCGCTGATCACGAGCAAGGGCATCAGCAAGGGCACGGGCATCCAGAGCTACCGCGGCCTCGTGAAGATCTACCCGGGCTGCAAGGGTGCCAAGAGCACGGTGCGCTGCGACGCACTCATGCTCGACGACACCGCGCGCAGCTCGACATACCCGTACATGGAGGTCGACGAGGACGACGTGACGATCGGCCACGAGGCCTCCGTCTCGAAGATCGGCGAGGAGCAGCTCTTCTATCTCATGAGCCGCGGGATGACCGAGGCCGAGGGCACCGCGATGATCGTCAACGGGTTCATCGAGCCGATCGTGAAGACCCTGCCGATGGACTACGCGATCGAGATGAATCGCCTCATCACATTGCAGATGCAGGGCGCCATCGGCTAGTGGCGGTCGCGGTCGCACCCACGGCACTCCTGCCGCTCGATCGATCGTCGGTCGAGCGGCTTTCGCGCCTGCGCAGCGAGCCCGACTGGCTGCTCGAGTGGCGGCTCGCCGCGCTCGCGGCGCTGCGTCCGGAGGATTGGCCGACCGGCGCCGACGAGGAATGGCGCCGGTTCCCGCTCCGCGGGCTGCCCGCGGGGCCGCTCGTCGTCGACGAGCCGCCAGGGCCGCCGTCGTATTACAGCTCCGTGCCGGTCGACGCGGCTCACAAGGGCGTGGTGTTCGACCGGTGGCAGGACGCGGTGAAGTCGCACCCGGAGCTCGTCCGGCGCGCGCTCGGCACGAACGAAGGGCTGAAGAGCCACGCCGCCTTTCGGGCGCTCAACGGTGCCGCGTTCGCGCACGGGAGCACGTTCGTCTACGTGCCCGCGGGCGTGCAGGTCGAGCTGCCGCTGCAGGTCCAGAAGCATTGGGCCGCCGGGACCGGCGCGATCGTCTTCCGTACCGTCGTCGTGGCGGAGCGGGGCAGCAGCGTCACGCTCGTCGAGGAGGTCACCTCCGACGGGGGTGGCAAGGGCCGGGTCGCGATCCCGGGGGTCGAGGTCATCGCCGGCGACGGCGCGCAGGTCCGCTACGTCGGCATCCAACGCTTCGGGGACGATGTCTGGGACCTCGGCTTCCAGCGCTACGTCTCGAAGCGCGACAGCACGATCGCGAGCTTCAACGTGCTCACCGGCAGTCACAAGACCAAGCTCGGGCTCGACTCGGACATCCAGGGCGACGGCGCGACCGTGAAGCTCTACGGGCTCGTCGCCGCGGGCGCGGATCAGCGCATCGACGTGAACTCGCTCCAGCGGCTCGACGGCCGCGCGTCGACGAGCGACCTGCTCTACCTGTCAGCTCTCTACGAGCGCGCCCACGCGACGTACTACGGGATCATCCGCGTCGAGCCCACGTCGCACGGCACCGGCTCGTACCAGGAGTGCCGCAACATGCTGCTGTCCGACAAGGCCGGGGCCGACCCGATCCCGGTGCTCGAGATCCTGACGAACGACGTCGCGCGGTGTGGCCACGGCGCGACCGCCGGCCGGCTGGACGACCTCGAGCTCTTCTACGTCATGTCGCGCGGCCTCGATCGCGCGAGCGCCGAGCAGATGCTCGTCCGCGGGTTCTTCCAGCGGGTCATCAACGTCATCCCCGACCCGCAGGTGGGGGCCCGCGTGCTCGCGGCGCTCGCGCCGCGGATCGGCCGGATCGCCGAGCTCGAGGACGCCGCGTGACCACCGATGAGGGTCCGCGCTGGTGGCCGGTCGCCGGTGAAGCCGATCTCGCGCCGGGCGAGGTCATGGTGGTCGGTGCCGAGGGCCGCTCGTTCGCGCTCGGGCGCACGGCCGACGGGCAGTGGGGTGCGATCGACAACGTGTGCACCCACGACGGAGGCACGCTCGGCGAGGGCGAGCTCGATGACCACTGCGTCGAATGCCCGCGCCACGGCGCGCAGTTCGACCTCTTCACCGGTCAGGTGAAGGCGCTGCCAGCGGTCTTTCCGGTGAACGCGTACCCCGTGCGGCTCCGCGACGGTGTCGTCGAGATCGACCTCGGCGTGACGACCCGCGAGCTCGAGATCGGCTAGCGCTGGCATCGGCCGTGCAACCCTGATCGGCACCAGAACAAGGGAGGCCGCAATGGAGCGTGAGGTCACCGAGAAGCGGACCACGATCAAGGACACGACCGTCCCGGCGGGTCAGACGACGAACGTGAACGTGCGG
>DATJHW010000130.1:0-5094 GCA_035493615.1 Saccharimonadales bacterium (SeqCode)
GCTCTTCGGAGTGGTCCGCGGTGGGACGCCGTATTCGGACCACGTCGACCAGATCCAGAACGAGCCGGGCATCGGCGGCTTCGTCATGATCGGACGCGGCTCGACCGTGACCTTGAGACCCTGCGAGAACGATGTGCGAAGGCCGGCGGCGACCTTGTCCCGACTCGCGGCCGAACCCTCGGATTGGTTGACGCCGGAGTTGAACCAGCAGACCGGCGTCATGAGATCGTGCAGCCGGTCGGCATCGGACGCGGCGAACGCAGCGGCCACCGCATCCGCGAGTGACTCGACTGCTGCCGTGGGGACCGGATCGGCGGTGGGCGTCGGCCGTGCCATCGGCGTCGTGAACGAGACAGAGTGTGCGATGGCGTCGAATGTGGCCGGCGACAGCTGCACGGGGCGTGGGTCGCCGCTCGGGGTGAGCTCGATGCTGTACATCCGGCCGCCGTTCGCGACGTAATACGCGATGGCGTTTCCCGCGCTGTCGGCCACGCGCCCCGCGGGCCGACCACCGATCGTGTCCGGATCGCTCTTGCCGCCGCTGCCGCCGGCGCGGGCGATCGCGAAGTCGGACGCGCTCTGTGTGGACACCTGCACCTGGATCGTGATGACCCACGCGAACGCGCCGGTCGGGCCCGTGCCGCCCGACACGCCGAGATCCTGCTCCTCGGCGACGCTGTGCCAGGTCAACACATCCTGTCCGAGGTAGGTCTGCTCGGTCGTGCTCTCCACCCGCGAGAGACATGCGCTGACGCGCCACGGCGGCGGCAACGTGGCGGTGTACCCAAGGACCGCGTTGGCGAAACGGCCCGCGGTCGATGGTGGCGCGGTCGTCGGCGCCGGTGAGGGCGTCGGAGTCGGGGTCGGGCTCGTCACGGCAACCGATGAGCTCGGGCTCGGCGACGGTCCGACCGCAGCTTGGCCGCACGCCGCAACAACGATCAGCACTGCGGCCAACGGGATCCGCGTCACAGCCGGCGCGTGGCTCCGCGCGTTTCCGCGTCCTCTTCCGCGTCGGCGGGTAGCTCCACCGGCGCGCCCCAGCCCCAGTCCCACGACGCGAGCTCCTCGAGGAGCTCGTGACTCGTGAGATCGAGTGCGATCGGCGTCACGCTGATCTTCCCGTCGCGGAGCGCCGCGACGTCGGTGCCTGGCTCGGCGAAATCCGCGATCGCCGGCCCGCCGACCCAGTAGTACGGGTTCCCGTACGGATCGAGCCGCTCGACGAGCTGATCGCGGTAGTTGCGCTTCCCGAGGCGGGTGACCTCGACGCCGGCGATCCGCTCGCGGGGCAGGTGCGGCACGTTCACGTTCAACAGCGCGTCGTGTATGAAGCCCTTCTCGAGGATGTTGCGTCCGATCAACGCGACGAACTCGCTCGCGACGGTGAAGTCGAGGTTCGCGCCGAACGCGCCGATCGAGACGGCGATCGACGGGATGTCGGAGAGCAGGCCCTCCATCGCCGCGGCAACCGTGCCCGAGTACGTGATGTCGTCACCGAGGTTCGCGCCGCGGTTGATGCCGCTCACGATGAGGTCGGGCTTCTGCTTGAGGAACCCGAGGACCGCAAGGCGCACGCAGTCGGTGGGTGAGCCGTCGGTCATGAACGCGGCCTGGCCCGTCCGCAGCCGCGTGGGCCGGCAGCGTAGCGGGCGGAACAGCGTGATGCTGTGGCTCGCGCCGCTCCAGTTGCGTTCGGGCGCGATGACGTCGACCTCGCCGAGCGTCGACAACGCGTCGACGAGCGGGCCGAGCGCCTCGCTCTCGATGCCGTCGTCGTTCGTGACGAGGATGTGCTTGCGCGAGCTCACTTCGCCGCCTCGATCGGCGCGTCCTCCATGAGTGCGGCCGCCTGGGTGCGCTGGCGGCGGCCGGAGTTCACCTCGATCGTGTAGCGGATGAACGTGTTGATCACGCCGGCGATCGGTACGCCGAGCAGGACGCCCCAGAAGCCGGCGAGCTTGGAGCCGAGCAGCAGCGCGAAGAACACGAACAGCGGATGAATGCCGATCGCGTTCGACATGATCCGCGGGCTCACGACGTTCAACATGACCTGCTGGAGGAGGATCGAGAGGATCGCGACGGGTAGGAACGCGCTCGGCACAGCGAGGAACGTGATACCGAGGACCGGCACGAGGGCGAGGATCGGCCCGAAGAACGGGATCATCACGACGAGCCCGCTGAACACGGCGAGCACGCCGGAGAACGGGACGCCGAACGCGGCGATGATGATGAGCGTCGCGATGCCGTACAGCAGCCCGAGGATGAGCGAGCCGCGGATGAATCCACCGAACGAGCGGTCCATGCTCATCCGCAGGAGCTCGAACTCGCTACGCAGCTCCTCGTTCAGCATCGCGGTGAACCGGTACCAGAGGAAGTCGCCGTCCATGAGCATGAGGAACGCGATGATGAGGACGAGGAACAGGTCGAACAGGATCGTCGCCGTCGCCGAGATGACACCCAGGGCGTCGGACGCGAACGCTCCGGCGAGCGCGGCGAGCTTGCCCGGCAGGGCCTCGTACAGCGGCACGATGTTCAGGCCGAGCCCGAGGCGGTCGAGGTTCGCCTGGAGGTCCCGGGCCGTCTGATCGGCGCTCGCGCCGAGCTCCGGCCCGCGCGCGGCGAGCGCCGTGAGCTGATCCGCGAGCCGCGGTACCGCGAACGCGCCGGCCGCGCCGAGCACGATGAAGATCGCGGCATAGACGACGAGCACCGCGCCGAACCGGTTGAGCCGCGTGCGCCGGTCGATGCGGTCGACGAGCGGCGCGAGCACGTACGAGAAGGCCCACGCCGCGCCAAAGATGATCAGCACATCGGCCACACGGCCGAGCGCCTCCCACAGGGCCGCGAAGACCTGCAGCCCGAGATACACGATGAGCAGGACCGCGAGGACGGTCAGCAGCTGCCGTTCTTGCGCGCTGATCTTCACGTCGCGAATGCTACGCGGCGGGTACTAGCATCCGCGCATGCCCCAACGCATGTCGCTCATCGACCGATACCGCGCGCATCTCCCGGTCACGGCCAAGACGCCCCGGCTGACGCTCGGCGAAGGCGACACGCCGCTCGTGCGCGCGCCGGCGCTCGAGCGCGAGACCGGGATCGAGGAGATCTGGCTCAAGGTCGAGGGCGCGAACCCGACCGGGTCGTTCAAGGACCGCGGGATGGTCGTCGCGATCGCGAAGGCGATGGAGGACGGCGCGCACGCGGTCCTGTGTGCCTCGACCGGCAACACCGCAGCGTCAGCCGCCGCGTACGCCGCGCGGGCCGGCCTGCGGTGCGCGGTCGTCCTGCCGGCGGGGCACGTCGCGCTCGGGAAGCTGTCGCAGGCCATCGCGTTCGGCGCGCGGGTCGTCGCGGTCCGCGGCAGCTTCGACGACGCGCTCGCGCTCTCGCGCGAGCTTGCGCAGAGCGGCGAGGCGACGCTCGTGAACAGCGTGAATCCGCACCGGATCGACGGCCAAAAGACCGCGGCCTTCGAGATCTGCGAGGCGCTCGGCGACGCGCCGGACTGGCTCTGCATCCCGGTCGGCAACGCCGGCAACATCACCGCGTACTGGAAGGGCTTCACCGAGGCCCGCGACGCGAAGATGGCGAAGCGCCGGCCGCAGCTGCACGGCTTCCAGGCCGCGGGCGCCGCGCCGATCGTGCACGGCGAGATCGTCGCCGACCCCCAGACGGTCGCGACCGCGATCCGCATCGGGAACCCGGCCTCGTGGAACGGCGCGGTCCGGGCGCGCGACGAGTCGGGCGGCTCGATCACGGCGGTGACCGACGAAGAGATCCTCGACGCGTATTCGTTCCTCGCGCGCTGCGAGGGCGTGTTCTGCGAGCCGGCGAGCGCCGCGGCGGTCGCGGGGCTGCGCAAGCTCGCGCGCGCAGGCACGAAGCCGCGGCAGGTGGTCTGCGTGCTCACCGGCAACGGGATGAAAGATCCCGACCGCGCGATCGCGCTCGCCGCGCCCATCGCCGAGGTCGACGCCACGCTCGATGCCGTCCGCAGCGCGATCGACCTGCGATGAGCGAGCTGCGCGTCCGCGTTCCCGCGACGAGCGCGAACCTCGGCCCGGGCTTCGACGTGTTCGGGGTCGCCCTGCCGCTCCTCGCCGAGTTCACCGTCCGGCCGGCCCGCGAGTGGATGGTGAACGTCGAGGGGAACGGCGCGAGCGGTGTGCCGGTGGGCGAGGACAATCTGTTCGTGGTCGCCGCGCGGGCGGCCGCGAAGAGTCTGGGCACTGACCTCGGCCCGCAGCACGTCACGCAGCGTTCGGCGATCCCCGGAAGCAAGGGCCTCGGCTCGAGCGCCGCCGCGATCGTCGGCGGCGTTCTGACCGCGAACGCTTTGGCCGGCGAGCCGCTCGGCCGCCGCGCGCTGCTGCGGATCGCCACCGACGTCGAGGGCCACGCCGATAACGTCGCTGCCGCACTGTACGGCGCGTTCACGATCGCGCTCCCGTCGGCCGACGGCCCGGTCGCCGCGCGGTTCGCGTTCCCGAGCGCGTGGCGGGTGTGCCTGTTCGTGCCGACGTCCGCGCTCTCGACGGAGACGTCGCGCGCGGTGCTCCCCAAGGAGGTCGCGCGGACCGACGCGGTGTTCAACCTCGCGCACGCATCGGCGTTGCTCGCCGCGATCTTGAAGGCCGACGGCGCCCTGCTCTCCGTCGCGATGCACGACCGGCTGCACGAATCCGCGCGGCTGCAGCTCGTGCCCGCGCTCGAGGAGATCATCGCCGCGGCACGCGAGGCCGGCGCGTTCGGCGCCGCATTGTCCGGCGCCGGCCCGAGCGTCATCGCGTTCGCCCCGACGCGCTTCGCCGCGCGCGTGACGGCGGCGATGGAGGAGGCCGCGGGCGTGGCCGGCGTGCCGGGCCGTGGTCGCGCCGTCCGCGTGCGTGCGGCTGGGGCGCAGGTCGTCCGGGGCTAGGTCACGGCGCCATCATGTGCGGACCGGTCCGTCGTTCTCCGACGAGGAACCACGTCTCCATCGGACCTCGGCCCTTGATCTCGACCGTTCCGCGCGGCTCGAGCACGAACTCGCGCTCGAGGAGCGCACGTGTGTCGGGACCGACCTGGATGCGTCCGGGCACGCCGGCCGAC
>DATJHW010000131.1:0-7241 GCA_035493615.1 Saccharimonadales bacterium (SeqCode)
GCGGGCGGAGAGCTCGATGCGTTCGGTCGTGATGTCGAGCCGGTAGGACTCCGCACCCGGCGGTGCGTCGTCCCGGAACGCGAGCGCGATCCCGCCGCGCGCCCCGACGGTCGCGTCCAGGCCCGCGAGCTCCTTCAGGTAGCCACGGAGGAGCGCGGCGAGGCGCTGCAGGTCGGCGTTGCCGGCGTCGGCGAGGGCGATGGTGAGCCCGGCGGCCGGCGCGAACGCGCCATCGCGCGCCTCGAGCGAGCGCGGCCAGGGGATCACCGGATAGCGAGCAGGATCGACCACCGCGGGTCACCTTAGTGAGTCGCGGTGGTGGCTGCAGCCGCTCGACCTAAATGACCAGAACGCTCGCAACGACCGAATGGCTGTACGTGAGCCCGCTCCGGCCTCACGGTGTCGCGGGGTGGCGGAGTCTGCGAAGCCCGCGATCGAGCTGGACCGGGTCACGAAACGATTCGTGTCGCCCACCGGCAAGTCGTTCACCGCGCTTCACGATCTCGATCTCACGGTGGCCGCCGGCGAGTTCGTCGCCGTGGTCGGCCCCACCGGCTGCGGCAAGTCCACGACGCTGGCCCTGATCTCCGGCCTCGAGGCGCCGAGCTCGGGCGCGGTCCGCGTGTTCGGGGAGCCGGTGACCGCGGTCGGACGAAGCGTTGGGTACGTGTTCCAGCGTGACGCCGTCTTCCCGTGGAAGAGCGTGATCGATAACGTCGCGATGGGCCCGCGCTTTCGCGGCATCGACACCGAGAAGGCGAACACCGAGGCGCATGAATGGATCGCCCGCGTCGGCCTCGACGGCTTCGAGCGCTATTACCCCCATCAGCTCTCGGGTGGCATGCGCAAGCGCGTGGCGCTCGCCCAGACGCTGATCAACCACCCGCGGATCCTGCTCATGGACGAGCCGTTCAGCGCGCTCGACGTCCAGACCCGGGCGCTCATGGAGAACGAGCTCCTGGACCTGTGGGCGTCGACCGGAGCGTCGGTCGTCTTCGTGACGCACGACCTGGAGGAGGCGATCGGCATGGCCGACCGCGTCGTCGTGATCACCGCGGGACCTGGGACCGTGAAGGGAAGCTACCGCGTCGACCTGCCGCGCCCGCGGAACATCGCTGAGATCCGGTTCCAGCCGCGATTCGTCGAGCTCTACGAGGAGATCTGGAACGACCTTCGGGACGAGGTGCTCGTTAGCTATGAGCGCTCAAAGCACAGCGTCGCGTCGTAGCCCGGCGGTCGCCACGGACGCGGCCGCCGAGGACTTCGACGCCGCCAGAGCGCGCGCGCGCGCGCGCCGCCAGCTGCTCGTCCTCGCGCTGCGCGTTGCCCTCGCCATCGTCATCCTCGGTAGCTGGGAGCTCACCACGCGCCTCGGCTGCCACGGGCCGGACAGCGGCACCTGCGCGGTCGACCCGTTCTTCTTCGGGCAGCCGTCGGGGATCTGGAGCCAGCTCGTGACGTGGGTGGAGAAGGGCACGGCCCAGGGTTCACTCTGGGAGCAGATCGCCGTCACCCTCGAGGAGACCGTTCTCGGCTTCGCGATCGGCGTGATCCTCGGGATCATCTTCGGCGTCGCGCTCGGTCGGAATCGCCTGCTCTCGGATGTGCTCGGCCCGTACATCAAGGCGATGAACGCGATGCCGCGTGTCGTGCTCGGCTCCATCTTCACGATCGCGCTCGGGCTCGAGATCCCGTCGAAGGTCGCCCTTGCCGTCGTGCTCGTGTTCTTCGTCGTGTTCTTCAACGCGTTCCAAGGCGTGCGCGAGGTCGACCGCGACCTGCTCGCCAACGCCCGCATCCTCGGCGCCAGCCAGGGCCAGCTCTCGCGCCACGTGATCCTGCCCTCAGCACTGTCGTGGATCCTCGCGTCTCTTCACACGAGCTTCGGCTTCGCGCTCGTCGGCGCGATCGTCGGCGAGTACCTCGGCGCCCGCAAGGGCATCGGCCTGATGATCGCGACGGCCCAAGGCACCTTCAACGCGAATGGCGTCTTCGCCGCGATGTTCATCCTCGCGATCGTCGCGATCATCGCTGAGTGGCTCGTGACGAGATTGGAGAACTTCCTCATCAAATGGCGGCCCAACGCGATCACCGAAGTGACCATTTAGCGCGCAAGAAGGAGAACGACATGCGGTTCCGGATCCCAGCTCTCGCGATCATCGCGGTGCTTGTCATCTCGGCCTGTGGGGGGACGGCGACCCCCGGTGCACCAGCGGCATCGTCGTCGGGCGCCGCCGCGACGCCCCCGCCGGCGAAGGTCTCGATCATGGTCGGAGGGCTCAACAAGCAGATCTACCTGCCGAACAAGCTCACCGAGGCGCTCGGCTACTTCGCCGAGCAGAACCTGACGGTCGACCTGATCGACGAGCCGTCCGGGAAGGACACGACCGTCGAGGTCGTCTCCGGTAACGTCGACTTCGGGTCGGGCTCGTACGACCACACGATCGATATCGCCGCAGCAGGCAAGTCGATCACCATGGTCGCTCTGCTCCTGCAGGAACCCGGCGAGTTCGTGATGGTCTCCAAGCAGAAGGCCGATACGATCAAGACGCCGAAGGACCTGAAGGGCGCCAATGCCGGTGTCACGTCGCTCGGATCCGGCACCCACACGCTCATGCGCGTCATCGCGACCAAGGCCGGCCTCAAGATCGAGGATCTGAACTACGTCGCGGCTGGCGCCGGCGATACGTTCATCGCGGCGATGACACAAGGCAAGATCGACGTCGGCGTCACGACCCAGCCCACGGTGCTCCGGATGCAGAAGACGGGGGCCGCGCAGCTCTTCGTCGACCTGTCCAAGCCTGACACCACCCGCGCTGCGCTCGGCGGCGACTACCCGTTCATCTCGCTCTTCGCGCGTGCCGACTACATCGCCGCGCACAAGGACATCACCCAGCGCGTTGTCAACGCCTACGTGAAGACGCTCAAATGGATCGGCTCCCACACCCCGCTCGAGATCGCCGAGAAGCTCCCGGCCGACTACTACGGTGGCGACAAGGACGGGTACGTGCAGGCACTCAAGGACAGCATGGGGATGTTCAGCCCGGACGGGAAGATGTTGAAGGGTGCTCCCGAGTTCGAGCTCGGCCTCATGAAGCAGTTCAACGACAACGTCATCAAGAACCCGAACATCGATCTCTCGAAGACCTACACCGACGAGTTCGTCAACGCGGCGAAATAGGAGAGGCTCGAGGAGGGCCGCCCGCGTACGGCCGGCCCTCCTCGGCATCCTCGTTCTCATCATCTCCGCATGCACCGCGACGCAATCGTCGCCGGCGGCGAGCGCGCTCGGGCCGCTCAAGATCGGCATCCTCGTCCCGTTCACCGAGTCCGCGATCGACTCCGACGTCGGCGCGTCCCAACGCCGCGCGGCCGACCTCTATCTCAAGCTGAAGGGCGGGCTGCTTGCCGGCCGTGAGGTCCAGCTTGTCTACAACGACGAGTCGGCGCTCGATCCATCGGTCAACAAGACGCGGATCCAGCAATTCCTCCTCCAGGATCATGTCGAGCTTCTCTTCGGTGGGGTGGGGATCCCGGCCGCGTTCCTCCTCCGCGACACCGCGGAGGCCTCGAAGCTCGTGTACGTCGACACGAGCGCACCCGCGAACGCGCTGACCCGCGCGCCTGCCGGCTGCACTCCGAGCTGCAAGAGCTCGTTCGCGTTCCGCAGCGCCCCGTCGTCGTGGCAGCTCGGCGAGCCCCTCGGCGAGTGGGAATCCAAGAACGGCCGGCGGGATTACTTCGTCGTGACCGGTGACGACGCGTTCGGGACCGACTCGGGGTCCGCGTTCATCGACGGTCTCGCGAAGAACGGCGGCAAGGCATCCGGCCGGATCAGCGTGCCCGCGAAGAGCGGCGCCGATTGGGCGAAGGTGATGGCCGCCGTGAAGGCCCAGCCGAGCAAGAACGTGTTCGCCGCGTTCGTCACGGACGACGCCGAGGGCTTCCTGGGCGCTTGGCAGACGGCGGGGATGCGCGCCGCCGGGTACAGCCTCGCCGGTCCCGGCCCGTTGACCGACCAACAGGTCCTCGCTGCCACCAAGCAGGCAGCGATCGGCGTGACGACGTCGTTCCCGTGGTCGAGCGAGCTCGACAACCCCGAGAACAAGACGTTCAACGACGAATTCAAGAAGGTCTACAAGGACGACACGACCGGGCAGCCACTCGCGCCGGACGGATACGCCTCGCTCATGTGGACGGCGATGCGAGCGCTCGAGACCGCGCTCACGACGACGAAGGGTGCGACCCACGACAGCACCGCGCTCATCGCCGCGCTCGAGAAAGCGTCGCTCAGCGGCCCGGGCGGGACGGTGACCTTCGACCCCGCGACGCACGCGGCGGTGCAGAACATCTACATCCGCGAGGTGCGCGCATCGGGTGCCGCGCTCGTGAACGCGGTGGTCGACACGATCGCGAGCGTGAAGGATCCGGCGCAGTAGGCTAGGCCCCAAGCACATGCGTTCGCATCGCGTTCTTCCGCCGCTGCGCGCTGTCCCGTCACTGTCGTTGCGTTGGCTCAAGCCGCTCTCCGTCTCGTCCCAGCTGCTGCTCCTGCAGGTCGCGATCGTCGCCGCGACCGTGATCATCGGCGCTCTCGCCTCGTACGCGCTCGTGTCCTCGCAGATCGATGACCAATACAAGCAGCGGGCTCTCGCGATCGCGTACGCGGTCGCCGCGACGCCCGACATCGTCGAAGCGATGAGCGACGCGGAGCCATCCAAGACCATCCAGCCGATCGCCGAAGCGATCCGGCGCTCCGTCGGCGCGGACTTCGTCGTCGTCGCGAACAAGGATGGCATCCGCTACTCCCATCCGAACCCCGAGAACATCGGGAAGCGGGTGTCCACGGACCCGAACCAGACGCTGGCGGGCGACGTGTACGTCGGCTATCAGGAAGGGACTCTCGGCCGATCGCTTCGCGCCAAAGTGCCGATCACCAGCGGCGGCGATGTGATCGGGATCGTGTCGGTGGGCTTCCTCGATACCCAGCTCGCCCAGAAGCTCGCGCAGGCGCTCCCGACGATGACCCTCACCGTGCTCCTCGCGCTGGCCCTCGGGATCGCCGGGTCGCTGATCCTCGCCCGGCGCATCGATCGCCAGACGTTCGGGCTGGGTCCGCGCGAGATCGCCGGGCTCCTCGAGCAGCGCGACGCGATGCTGCACGGTATCCGCGAGGGCGTCCTGGCCCTGGACACCGGCGGTCGGGTCGCTCTCGCGAACGACGAGGCGCTGCGCCTGCTCGGCCTGCCTGCGTCGATCGCCGGGAGCGCGCTCCGGGACCACGTTGCGGACGGGCGCGTTCGGGACGTGCTCGAGGGGAGCGGATCGGGTCTCGACCAGGTCGTGCTCGCCGGAGATCGCACGCTGGTCGTCAACCGAAGGCCGGTGACGATCCGCGGCTCCGACGTCGGCGCGGTGGTCACCCTGCGCGACCGCACCGAGCTGGAGGCCGTGCTCCGCGAGCTCGACACGGCCCGCGATCTCGCGCAGGCGCTGCGGGCGCAGGCCCACGAGTTCTCGAACAAGCTGCACGTCGTGAGCGGGCTCATCGAGCTCGGCCGGCTCGACGACGCGATCCGCTTCGTGGCCGAGACGTCACTGGTCCATCAGGAGCTCGTCGACCTCGTGCAGGAGCGCATCGCGGATCCGGCGCTTGCCGCACTGTTGCTCGCCAAGGCCGCGCTCGCGTCGGAACGGCGCGTCGAGTTCAGGCTCGCGAACGATGCGCTGCTGCCCGCGCAGGTCACGGACGTGCGCGACCTCATCACGGTCGTCGGCAACCTCGTGGACAACGCGATCGACGCCGCGTCGGGCGCGCCGGACGCGTGGGTCGAGGTGAGCCTGCATGCCGAGCCGGGTGGCACGGCGGTGCGCGTGCGCGACTCCGGGCCGGGCGTCGACACGCACGTCATCGACGAGATCTTCCGCGAGGGGTACACGACCAAGAGCGGCGGCGCGCACTACGGGATCGGACTCGCGCTCGTCCGCCAGGTCGCCCAGCGGAGCGGTGGCTGGGTACGCGTGGCGAACGACGGTGGCGCCATCTTCACCGCGCTCATCCCCGCTCCGGCCAGATGAGCGCGCCCGCCGCACCGGCGGCGATCCGCACCCTGATCGTGGAGGACGATTTCCGCGTCGCCGAGATCCATCGTGGCTTCCTCGAGCGCCTCGCGTCATTCTCCGTCGTCGGGATCGCCCACACCGCTCGGGACGCGCTCGAACGCGCGGAGCGCGACCGCCCCGACCTTGTCCTCCTCGACATCTACCTGCCCGACCGCTCCGGCCTCGAGGTGCTGCGCGAGCTCCACGCGACCGGCCGGCCGCCCGTCGACGTGATCGCGATCACCGCCGCGAACGACGTGGAGACCCTCCGTTCGGCGCTTCAGGGCGGCGTCGTCCACTACCTCGTCAAGCCGTTCCAGTTCAACGCGTTCCGCGAGAAGCTCGAGAGCTATGCGGCGCTGCGCTCGCGCCTTGGTCAGGTGCGCGAGGTCGATCAGCAGGAGATCGACGAGCTGTACGCGACCCTGCGCTCCGGCTCGGGACCCGAGCTACCCAAGGGGCTGTCGCCGGCGACCCTGGCGCTGGTCGCCCGCACGCTGCGGGACTGCGCCGACGATCTCTCGGCCGAGGACGTGGCCCTGCGCACCGGCGTCAGCCGGGTGACCTCTCGCCGGTATCTCGATCGGCTTGCCCGGTCGGGGCTGGTCGCCGTGACCATGCGCTACGGCAAGGCCGGGCGTCCCGAGCACCTCTATCGCTGGGCGGACGCGGTGGCGGCGGATGGTGACTCCTAGCGGTCTCAGACTTGCCGGATTGGTAAGTCTCTACTAACCTATCTCTGTGATGGACGAGGCGCTCAGAGCGATCGCGGAGCCGCGGCGCCGGGCGATCCTGCGCCTGGTCTGGCAGGACGAGCGCACCGTCGGCGATATCGCCTCGCACTTCGACGTGACCCGGCCGGCGATCTCCCAACATCTACGCGTTCTTGCCGACGCGGGACTCGTCACGCTCCGGCGCGACGGGCGGCGCAGCATCTACCGGGCGAAGCGTGGTGCGATGCAGGACCTCCGCGCGTACCTCGGGGCGTTCTGGGACGTGGAGCTGGCCGGTCTCAAGGCCGCGGCGGAGCGAGCCGAGCGCGAGAAGGGGAGCCATGAGCAACGACGCCGACGTCATTGAGCGCGTGATCGATATCGCGGCCTCGCCCCAGACCGTGTTCGCCCTCCTGACCGATCCGC
>DATJHW010000132.1:0-3615 GCA_035493615.1 Saccharimonadales bacterium (SeqCode)
TCCTTGAGGATCGCCGGCGGCACCGTGCCCTGCTCGTCGATGTCGTGCGCGATCGGGAGCAGCCGCTCGGTCGCGAAGTCACGCGCGGTCCGTTGGACGAGCGCCTGCGACTCCGTGAGCGCGAGGTCGAACGCCGCGCCCACCTCCGTGGGCTCAGTGCTCGTGGTCGTGGCCATGGCCGTGCTCCTCATTCGCGTGGATGCCGACGAACCGGCCCTCGGGATCGCGCGCGTAGAAGTAGTCGCCCTGGAACTCGCCGACGACCGCCCTGGCGGCCTTCGCCTTGTCGAACGCCGCTCGGACATCGTCGACGCCGAACCACACGACGAAGCCGGTCTGACCGCGCACCTCGGCCGGCGTCTCGCGGTCGTCGGGCGAGTGGAACACAACGTCGGCGTTGCCCGCCTTCAGCCAGGTCGAGCTCGCATCTCCGCCGGTCCCGGCGGCGAGGCCGATCACGTCGGCGTAGAACCGCGCGGTCGTCCCGTGCTTCGAGGTGAACGCGAACACCGGGCCGACCTGCGGATCGCTCACTTGGCGCCGTACAGGAAGAAGCCGCGGCCGGACTTGCGCCCGAGCCAGCCGGCCTGCACGTACTGGCGCAGCAGTGGTGCCGGCCGGTACTTCGGGTCGCCGAGGTCGCGCTGCATCACCTCGAGGACCGCGAGGCAGACGTCGAGGCCGATGAGGTCCGCGAGCGCGAGCGGGCCCATCGGGAAATTGAGGCCCTTCATCATCGTGTCGATCGCATCGGCCGTGCCGACGTTCTCCGACAGCGCGAACACCGCTTCGTTGATCATCGGCATGAGGACGCGATTGGCGATGAAGCCCGGCGAATCGTTGGACTCGACGGCGGTCTTGCCGAGGACCTTCGCGAGCTCGCGGGTCCGGGCCATCGTCAGGTCGGCTGTCTGAAGGCCGCGGATCAGCTCGACGTACGCGATCACCGGCACCGGGTTCATGAAGTGCATGCCCACGACCTGGGTCGGCCGTTTGGTGGCCGCGGCGAGCTTCGTGATCGAGATGCTCGACGTGTTCGACGCGAGGATCGCCGCCGGCTTGCACGCGGCGTCGAGCTTCGCGAAGAGATCGGCCTTCACGGCGGCATCCTCGAACGCGGCCTCGACCACGAAGTCGACCTTCGCGAGGTCTTTGATCGCCGTGCTCGTGCGGATCCGGCCGGTGATCTCCGTCGCGGGACGCGGCAGCGGGCCCTTCGCCTCGAGCCGGGCGAGCGACGCTGCGATCGCGGCCTGGCCCCGCTGGAGCTGCTCGAGACCGACGTCGACCAGCACGACCTGGAGGCCGGCCATCGCGCAGACCTGCGCGATGCCGGCGCCCATCGTCCCGGCACCGACGACGCCCACCTGCTCCGGCTGCGGCGGATCGACTGCGCGCGCCCGCTCACCCGTCGCCGGCGTCGCGCGCGCGTGCGAACGCCGATCGGGGTTCACGCGCCGCTCCACCTAGACCGTCTCGACCGCGAGCGCGACCGCTTCCCCGCCGCCGAGGCAGAGCGAGACCACGCCGCGCCGTTTCCCTCGAGCCCGGAGCGCGTAGAGCAGGGTGACGAGCAGTCGCGCACCGGACGCGCCGATCGGGTGGCCGAGGGCGACGGCGCCGCCGTTGACGTTGAACCGGTCTTCGGCGATCCCGATCTCCCGCCGGACCGCCTCGACGCCGGAGAACGCCTCGTTCACCTCATAGAGATCGACCTCGCCGGCGGCCCACCCGGCCTTCTCGAGCAGGCGGGCGATCGCGCCCGACGGTGCGAGGAGGAACAGATCGGGCTCGCCCGCGAACTGGGCCTGCGCGACGATCCGCGCGAGCGGGGTCGCCCCGAGCTCGCGGGCCCGCGCCTCGCCGGCGACGACCAGCGCCGCCGCGCCGTCGTTGAGCTTCGAGGCGTTGCCGGCGGTGACCGTGCCGTTCGCCTTGAACGCGGGTTTGAGCGCCGCGAGAGCCTCGAGCGACGTGTCGCGCGGCGTCTCGTCCGTTTCGACGCGGGTGACCGTGCCCTTGCGGCCCGGCACGTCGACCGGGACGATCTCGTCCGCGAACGCGCCGCTCCGTTGCGCGGCGAGCGCCTTCTCGTAGGAGCGGAGTGCGAACCGGTCCTGATCCTCTCGCGAGAGCCCGCTCTTGGCGGCGGCCTTCTCGCCACCGAGGCCCATGTGCCCCCCGCCATATGCGTCGACGAGTCCGTCGGTGAGGTTGGCGTCCTCCATCGAATGCTCGCCGAGCGAAAGGCCCTGCCGCAGGCCACGCAGCAGGTACGGCGCGTTGGACATGCTCTCCATCCCGCCCGCGACGATGACGCGGTACTCGCCTGCGGCGATCTGCGACGCCGCCAGCATCACGGCCTTGAGGCCCGAGCCGCAGACCTTGTTGATCGTCGTGCACGGCACGCTGCGCGGCAGGCCCGCGCCGAGGGCCGCCTGGCGGGCGGGAGCCTGGCCGACGCCGGCCTGCACGACGCTGCCCATGAACACCTCATCGATCCGGTCGACGCCGACCCCGCTCCGCTCGATGGCGCACTTGATGGCGATGGCGCCGAGCGCTGGGGCGCGCAGCGGCGCGAGGCCACCGAGGAACGCGCCGATCGGCGTCCGGGCCGCACCGAGGATGACCGTGCGCTCCATCAACGATCCGCGCCGAGCAGGCGCGTCGCGACGTGCTCGCGGTAGCTGCGGATCTCGTCACGGAGCGCGTGCAGCTCCGAGATGCGCCCGTCGACGGTCGAAAGGTGCGCGTCGAGCAGCTCGATGAGCCGGCCCAGCACGGTGCGATTGCTGCGCGCGGTCTTGTACATGCCCTCGAGCTCGTGCATCTCCTGGAGCGACAGGCCGAGCACCTTGAGCTTCCGGATGAACTTCAGCCGCCGGACGTCGTCGTCGGTGTAGATGCGCGTTCCGCCGTCGAGCCGCTTCACGGAGTCAAGGAGCCCGAGCTCTTCGTAGTAGCGGATCGTCCGCTCGGTCATGCCGACCTTCGCGGCAAGCTCCCCGATCCGGTAGCTCGCGGTGCCGGGCTCGCCGAGCGTCGCTCGGGCCATGTGCGTCGCCTCCCCGGTACGCCAGTTGACGTGAACTGGCAGACGTCCCGATGTTAGCCCGCGAGCTCCTTCAGCGCGAGGGCGAGGGTCCGGGCGCCCAGGACCGCGTCGTCCAGCGTCGCGAGCTCGTTCGGGTTGTGGCTGCCGCCGGTCGAGCGCACGAACAGCATCCCGGTCGGCACGCCGGCGAGCTGCGAGTTCTCGGCGTCGTGCCCGGCACCCGAGAAGAGCTCGGGCGCATCCACGCCGACCTGCTTCGCGCATCGCAGGAACAGATCGCGCAGGTTCGGATCGAGCGGCACCGCGGCCACCCGGGACAGCACGTCGACCGACGATCTCACACCGCGCGCGTCGCCGATCCGCCGAATGGCGGCGCGCACCTCGCGGGTGAGCCGCTCGACCGTGGCCTCGTTCCGGGCGCGAAGGTCGAGCGAGAACACGCACTCGCCAGGCACCACATTCTTGGCACCGGGACGCACGACGATCTCGCCGACGGTGCCGACCGCGTCCGCCAGCCCGCGCGCGGCGCTCTCGACCGCGAGGACCATCTCGGCCGCGGC
>DATJHW010000133.1:0-35840 GCA_035493615.1 Saccharimonadales bacterium (SeqCode)
TCGTGAGGCCCAGCATGTCCATGGTCATCTGGCACGGGATGAGCTTCACGCCCAGGTCGATCGCGCTCGCGAGGAGCTCCGCGGGACTCGCGACCTGGTGCTTCTGCGCGAGCACCTTCATCATCCCGGAGCCCGCGCCGAACATCTGCATCTTCGACAGCTTCAGGTGGTCGATGCCGCCGCGGTTCATGACCGACAGCATCTTCTGCATCCAGTTCGCGCCGGTGATCCGCCGATCCTCACGGACAAGCGGGAACAGGCCCCAGAACGTGAAGAACACCGTCGTGGCCATGCCCGCAGCAGCCGCCGTGGTGGCGAGGATCAGGGTCGGCCAGACCTTGTCGAGATCGCCGCTCCACGCGAAGATCACGAGCTTCTCGTGCGCCGTCGATCGCTGCTCGAACCCTGCCGGGATCGCCTGCTCCACGGGACGCGTCATGGTGTCGAGCATCGCGTTCACCTCTTTCTTAGGACGAACCGGAATACGCCATCGATCGCGGTGGATTCGAGCAGCTCGTTGCCGGTCGCTTTCGACCATGCCGCGAAGTCCTTCACCGATCCGGGATCCGTCGCGATGACCTGCATGACGTCGCCGCTGGCGAGCTCCTTCATCGCCTTGGCAGTCTTCACGATCGGCATCGGGCACTGCAGCCCCTTCACGTCGAGCTGGTGGACCTCCTCGATGAGCCTCGTCATGACGGCCTCCTTCATGGCACCCGGCCCTGCGGGATGGTGTGCCAGTACATCCGGTTGAACATCCACTTCGCCGCGTGCCAGATCACGGCCGGACGCGGCGGCACCGGCGGATGCGCGTAGTCGAAGCGCAGCGTCGTGGCCCGGCGGTCACCGGTTTCCAGGAAGCACATCACCCGACCCTCGTACGTCGCACTCGGTGCCTGACCCTTCACCAGCGAGGCGATCCGGCTCGCGACGATCGATGCCTGGAAGTGCGCGGTCGAGCCGCTCTTCGAAATGGGCAGGTCGGTCGCGTCGCCGATCGTGTAGATCCGCTCGTACTGCTTGTGCTGCAGCGTGTTGCGATCGGTCGGTACCCATCCGCCCGCGTCGCCGAGGCCCGACGCGTCGATGACGGTCTGGCCGCGGTGCGGCGGCACGAGCACGAGCAGGTCGTATGCGGCCTCCTCGCCCTCGATGGAGGAGACGATCCCTCTCGTGGGATCGACCGCGTCGACGTTGAAGAACGTGGAGAGCTTGATCCCGCGCTTCTCCATGATCGGCTGTACGAGCTTTGAAGCCGCCTCGACCGTGAACGCGCGGTTGAGCGGAGAGAGGAGTGTCACCTCGCTCCGATCGCGCAGTCCGCGCCGGCGGAGCTGGTCTTCGAGCATGAGCGTGAACTCGACCGGCGCCGGCGGGCACTTGTACGGGATGCCGGTGACGCCGATGAGGATCCGGCCGCCCTTGAACCGACGGAGCTCCTCACGAAGCCGGAGCGCCCCGGTGAGCGAGTAGAACTCCTGTCCGGCGCCGATGAAGCCGGGTACCTGCTCGGGAACGGTGCGCGAGCCGGTCGCGAGGATGAGGTAGTCGTATGCGATGCTGCCGCCGCTCGCGAAGCGCACGGTGCGCGCGACCGGATCGATCCGCTCGGCGATCTCGATCACCAGATCGACCTTCTTGTCGAGCAGCGTCCGCTCATCCCGCCCGAGCCAGCGCCCATTGGCTTGACCGAGCGCGACGTAGAGGAAGCCTGGCTGGTACGCGTGCATGCCCGTCGGGTCGACCACCGTTACGGTCGCCGCGTGTCCCAGTCGTCCGACGAGAATGTTCGCGGCCAGGGTCCCGCCGACGCCGCCGCCAAGGATGACGATCCTGGCGTCCATCAGTGGGCCTTGCGCACGATGAACGTCGAGTACCCGTCTCCCGAGCGCACCTCGATGAGCTCGTGCTTCGCCTTCGTGGTCCATGCCGGGATATCGGTCTTCGATCCTGCATCGCTGGACAGCACGGCGAAGGTGTCGCCGACCGCGCCCGCGCGGATGGCGCCGATGAGCGTCATGAGCGGGCCTGGGCAGGCCATCCCTCGCGCGTCGATCGTCTTCGTGATCTGGGTCTCGGTGAGTGTCATGTCGATCTCCTTCAGATGAACGTGATCGGTCCCGTCGTCGCGTCGGACATGAACGCTGCAACGCCTTCAACGTCGTCGACGAGCGGATCGAGATCGTCGGTGGTGATGTCGAAGAGCTCCATCGACAGCGCGCAGGCGTGGATCTTCACGTCGCCGACGTCCTTGGCCTGGCGGAACAGCTCGCTCCAGTGACGTTCCGCCGTCTGGCTCGTTCGCACGAGTACGGCTCCCGCCGGCCCGGCCTCCGGCGCAGCCCCGTGCCACGCCGTCACCTTTTCCTTGCGGAACGCGTCGAGCGCCCAGTACTGGAGGAAGACGTTCACCGGCCGGCCCATCGCGGCGGCACCGGTAGCGAGGATCGCGGCGGCACCCAGACGATCGTCTGTGCCGGAGAAGAGGATCAGGGAGAGCGGGGTCTCCTGGTCGTCCATCTGGTTCGCCTCCTGCGCGAGTGTCTTCGACGACATCGACGGCGGAGAGAGGCGGTCGGCCCAATGCATTGGTGTCATTCGCCTATGTGATTGACCACTCACATAGATCACGCTTTGGCCATGACGCTCACCCCGCAGATGCTCCGCGAGGCCGCGCGCCGGTTCGCGCTCCTTGGCGATCCGACCCGACTGCGCATCCTCCAGGTGGTCATGGACGAGGGAGAGCGTTCGGTGAGCGCCATCGCCAACGCGGCCGGAACAAGCCGGTTCAACGCCTCGGCGCATCTCAACCGTCTCTTCGGCGCTGGACTCGTCAGCCGCCGACGTGACGGGAACAGCGTGCTCTACCGGATCGCTGACCTGAACCTGCCGGGCATCTGCGATGCGATGTGCGCGTCGCTTCAGGCGCACGCGCGCGAGCTTCTCGTCCGCTCCTAGGCCACGGTCCGGTCACGAGGCGCTACAGCATGCTCAGCAGGACGCCGCCGCGCGTCTATCGAGGGAAGAGGTCCTTGTCCTCCATCTCCCAGGCGTGGTCGAGCGTGTGGAAGGCAGAGTGCCGGATGAGGAACGGCAGCGTCCATGACCGCATGCGCCGCTCGACCTCGCCCGCGTTGTACGCGCGCATCGCCGCGACGTATGCCTTGCGATGCTTCCGCAGCCCGGCCGGTGTGAGCGCCGCCCCCTCATCGATCCGCAAACCCACCTGCTTCGCGAAGTCTTCGCTCTCCGTGCGGATGGTGTGGCGGATGATCCGGTCGCGGTCCCGTCCTCCGCCACGGGGCCCTTTGCGCATCTCGGGGGAGACGCGAGCCGCGACGCGATCGAAGTATTTCCAGCATGCCTGCAAGAGCGTGATCGCGCGCTCGAGCTCCGCCTCGCGCATGGGGCCCCGCTCGCGCGCCGAGGGCGAGAACGAGATACCCCAGAAGTCGACCGAGCCCGTACCGACCTTGTCCTCGACCACGTTCAGACGACCGGCCCGGTCGAACTCCTTTGACATCCCCGCAAGGGCCGCGATGGGCCGATAGCGGTCCCGATACGCCTCGAGGGCCTCGAGGGCGAGCTCAGCGGTCTTCGCGCCGCGGCTCCATCCCGGCCAGTCGATGCTGAACGCCACGGACCGCTTGTTCTTGGGTCCGCGTTCGACGACGGTACGGACAGGCACGCCTCACTATCGCACGCCTGAGAGAATTGCCAGGCGGAGGTGCGCATGAGCCAAGCGGTATGGACCGGCAGCATCAGCTTCGGGCTGGTCAGCATCCCCGTGCGCCTCTACCCCGCGACCCAGCCCAAAGATGTGCGCTTCCATCTGTACGACCGTCAGAGCGGCAAGCGCATCCGCTACGAGCGCGTCACGCGCGAGTACGAGCCGCCTTCGTTCATCGCTGAAGACCATGACGAGATCTCCGAGGGATCGAGCGAGGTCCTCCGTCCGTTCGCGCAGGCGTCACCGGCGGAGCCGTTGCCCGCGCCCGTAGACACGGCCGACGTCATCCGCGGCTACGAGCTGCCGAACCGCGACGTGATACCGATCAGCGAGGACGAGCTCGAGGCGTTGGCTCCGGAGCGCAGCCGTACGATCGAGATCGAAGAGTTCGTCGATCTGGCCGAGATCGATCCGGTGTTCTTCGAGAAGAGCTACTTCGTCGCCCCCACGCGCGACACCGCGGGCGACAAGTCGTACCTCCTGTTGCTTCGCGCCATGCAGGCCACCGGCATGGTGGGTATCGGCCGATTCGTGCTGCGGACCAAGCCGCACCTCGTCGCGATCCGTCCGCTCGGAAGCGTGCTCGGACTCGAGACGCTGTATTTCGGCGACGAGGTCCGCAAGGCTGAGGACGTCGCGCGGCTGCCGGCGGTCGCCCTCTCAGACCGCGAGTTGAAGATGGCGGAGCAGCTCGTCAAGGCGCTGGCCGCGGCGTGGGTCCCCGACAAGCATGCCGACGAGTACCGCGAGGAGCTGCTCGAGCTGCTCCGGTCGAAGCGCGCGTGGCCACGCGGCGAGAGCACCGCGCCGGCGGTCTCGGGTGCGACCGTCGAGGATCTGATGGCGACACTGAAGGCGAGCGTCGAGGCGGCGAAGCGCAAGAACGAAGCGGCCGCCAAGCCTCGGCGGCGGGCCGAGGGTCACCGCACGGGCTGACCTATGCGACCGCCCTGATCTCGTCGACCGACCGGAGCCGGGGCAGCGGCGAGAACAGGATGAAGAGCACCGACGCGAACGTGCCGAGCCAGGCGACGCCGATGGCCGTCCGGACGCCGAAGCTCTCCGCGATCGCGGCCGCGACGAGCGCGCCGAACGGCGCCGCACCGTGCGAGAGAACGTCGAGCGTCGCGTTCACGCGTCCGAGCACGCGATCGGGGACCGCGGTCTGCACGACCGTGTCCTGCGCGATCCACTGGATCGTGTTCGTGCCGTCGCCGATGAGCTGCGGCAGGAACACCATGAGCGTCGCGATGAACAGCGGGCCCGACGCGAGCGGCGTGAGAACGCCGATCGCCGAGCTCGCCAGCATCATCACGAGGATCGACCGCCCCAGCCCGAACCGTCGAACGATGCGGCCGGCGACCGACGCGCCGACAAGCGCGCCCACACCGCCCGCCGAGATCACGATGCCGAGCAGCAACGGCGTCAGCCTGAGCTCGTCGAGCAGGTAGAGGCTGTAGAGCGCCGCGTAGAACGAGCCGAAGAAGTGCTCCGAGACGGAGCTCGCCGCGATCGGGAAGACCAGCGCGTGCCGCTGGACGAAGCGCACGCCCTCACCGATCTCGCGGCCGAGGGCTTGGCGCAGCTCGCGTGGACGCGGGGCCTCGCGGGCGCGGATCGCGACGAGCGAGACGGCCGACGCGACGAACGAGACGGCGTCGACGAGGATCGCGAACGGCGCACTCGCGACCTGCACGATCGCGCCTGCGAGGCCGGGTCCGCCGACCTCCGCGACCGAAGCGCTCAGCGACAGCTTCGCGTTGCCCTCGAGGAGCCGGTCCACGCCGACCAGCGACGGCAGGTACGAGTGATACGCGGAGTCGAAGAGCGTGCCGAGGCACGCCTCGAGGAACGCGACCAGGTACAGCTGCTCGATGCGGAGCGTGCCCGCTGCGGCGGCGACCGGGATCGAGAAGAGCAGTCCGGCGCGGATCACATCGGTCCAGATGAGCACCGGGCGGCGCGGCAGCCGATCGACCCACGCGCCGGCCACGAGCCCGACGAGCAGGACGCCCGACGATGCCGCGACGACGAGATAGGCCATCTCGGCGGCGCCGGCACCGAGCGTGAGCAGGGCCACGAGGCGGAGCGCGGTCCGGGTCACGGTCGACCCGAGGTCCGAGACGGTCTGGCCGGCCCAGAGCTTGAGGAAGTCCGCGTGGCGCCAGAGCGAAGCTGACACGGTCACGCGAGCCTACCGTCGCGACCTTCCTCGCTGTCGTCTGATAATCGGTGCGTGCCCAAGTCGGCTGCGATCGAAGCATGGTTCGCGCGGACGAAGCCGCCGTCCGAGACGGCCCTCCGACGGGTGCGGGACATCATCCTGGGCGCCGATCCGAGCATGCGCGAACGCGTGCAGTACGGCATCACCTTCTCGTCGACGAAGAGCGGCGACTTCGGCGCGTTCGTGCGGTACAGCGAGCCCGGGGTGAATCTGCGACTCCACCGTGGCGGCCGCCTGCGGGGGCACTACCCGCACCTGGAAGGGACGGTCGCCAAACGGATGCGGATCGCCGACCCGAGGCAGGCGAGCGCGCGCGCGGCGGAGCTGCGTGCCATGGTCAAGGAGTGGTGCGCCCTCGGTGACGCGGCACGGCGAGCGCCCAAGCCTCGCTGAAGGGTCAGTCCGAGAGCATCACCGAGAACCCTTCGCGGCCGTCGTAGCGCGGCCGGAACCGCTCGGTGTTGTAGTAGCGAGCGACGTCGACGGTGCGTGGACCGAGCCTCGGGTCGGGCACCGCGACGTGGGTGTACCGGCCGCTGCGGATCGCGATCATGCGGCCAGAAGCCCCGTCGGCGATGAGGTCGACGGCGATGTTCGCGAACGTGGTCGCGACCATCTGGTCGAACGAGTCCGGATCGCCGCTCCGCAGGTCGTACGTAAGCTGGCTCACGATCGCATCCTCCCCGCTGCGGCGCCGGATCTCCTCGGCCAGCGCCTCGCCGACGTCCACTTTTCGCCGATGGCCGAACCCATCCGGCTCGCCGAGCTCGCCGACCTTCGCGCCGATCCACGTCGCACCCTCGGCCACGATGACGAATGCGTAGCGGCTCGGATTCGCGCGTTTATCCGCGGCGAGGAGCGCGACGAGCCGCTCGACGTCGAACGGCGATTCGGGGATCAGGCAGCGCGCCGAGGTGACGTACGCGATGTGGAGGGCGCTGAAGCCGGAATCGCGACCAAAGATCCGAAAGACACCGATGCGCTCGTGCGATCCGAGCGTCGTGCGCTGGCGGTTGATGAGCTCCTTCGCCCGGGTGACCGCGGTGGAGAAGCCGATGCAGTACTCCGTATCGCGCACGTCGTTGTCCATCGTCTTCGGGATCGCGACGAGCGAGATGCCGCTTGCGGCGATGCGGTGCGCGTAGCCGAGTGTGTCGTCCCCGCCGATCACGACCAAGTGGTCGAGGCCGAGCCGAGCGATGTTCTCCAGCACCACGGGTGTGAGGTCGTAGACGCCATCGGCCGTCAGGTAGCGGGCTGCATCCGCGGCGAGATGCGGAGGCAGGCCATCGCGCGTCATCCGGGCCGGGTTCGTCCGCGAGGTGTGCAGCATCGTCCCGCCGGTGCGATCGATCCTCCGCGTATTCGCACGGTCGAGCGGCAGGACGTGTTCGGGATCGCTATCCGAGCCCGGCGCGAGGTTCGTGAGCCCAAGCCAGCCGCGACGGATCCCCAGCACAGCAAAGCCGAGCTCGGTCGAGCGATACACGACGCTCTTGATGACCGAGTTCAGACCGGGAACGTCACCGCCGCCGGTGAGGATCCCGATGCGGCGTGTGCCCGGCATTCTTCCCCCACTCCCTCGGCGATCGTCGATGGGCGTGCCGCTCCTCAGACCTCGATCGGGAGCTCGTAGACCTCGGCGGTCGGGTGCCCGGCGCGCTCGTGGATCTTCATGATCGCTTCCTTGTTCGGGCCCGACGAGAGGCAGAAGACCTTGCCGCTCTTCGGATCGAGCCACGCGTGCTCGAAGTGCACCTGCTCGTCCTTCTCGATCGCCAGGTCCGCTTCATGCGCCTGCTTCAGCTGATCCGCGGTCACGCCAACGAACCCGCTGTGGACGTCCATGAACTTCGGCATGCCATTCCTCCCGATCTCGTGTCGAACGATGCGGAGCCTACACGCGCGCGCGAAGACGCCCGGCGGGGTGATCCCGCCGGGCGCCGCTCACTGATCGCCTGTGAGCTAGCGAGCGCCGACGAGCTCGGGCTCGCGCGTCGGGGTGGCTTGCGATGCCGGGACGACACCCAGCTGCTGGAGGAGACCGAGCGAGTCGAAGAGCGACCAGGCCTCGATGACCTTGCCGTCCTTGATCTTGCTCGTCATGACGCCGGTGACGGTGGTGTTCTTGCCGGTCGCGGGCATGCCGTTGAAGTCGCCCGTGTTCTTACCGGTCGCGACAAGGTGCTGGACGACGAAGTCGCCTTCAGCGATCTCCCGCTCGATCGAGATCTTCATGTCCGGGAACGCCCTGAGGTACGTCGCGAGGGTGCTCTTGGCGCCCTGAGGGCCCTTGACGATCGTCTTGTTCTGCGGGTCGTGCAGGATCGCGTCGCTCGAGAAGAGCGTGTCGAGGATGCTCGGGTCGTGCTTCGTCCAAGCCTCGTCGACGATGCGACGAGCGATGGCCTTGTTCTGATCCGTTGACATGGTGTGCTCCCTTTTCTCATATCGGTGCGTGCGTGAGGTGCGCGACTGGGCCGCCAGCGATCGCGAGCGCTCACCGGCGCTGAGCTCGGCGTGCGTGGGATCCATCGGACCCAGTGGAACCTCACTGTCCACCCGATCCCGATGAACACAAGTGGCCGCGGGGACATCGTTGGGAGTTCGGCAGGCAGATCGTTGGGGGATCGTCATGTGGGCCGTTCGTACTACGGCGGTGCCGTTCGTAGGAGGACCCTTCCGTCCCTTGTTGGCCGGTCGGGCCTTCGCCTTTACTCCCCTCCGTTGGTGTGAGGAGGTGTCCCGTGTTCGCTCTATTCCATCGTCTTGGTGCGCTGCGCATGATCGTGATCGCGGTGATCGCCTGCCTCATCGGCACCGGCACCGTTGGCGCCGCGAGGACCGGGCCGTTCAACAGCCCGACCGGCAGTATCCAGGCCTGCTACAAGCCTGACGGCACGCTGCGGCTCGTCATGGACCCGACCGATTGCCGGTCCAACGAGGTGAGCCTGACCTGGGACCAGAGCGGACCCGCGGGCCCGACCGGCGCGACAGGCCCGACCGGCGCCGACGGGGCGACCGGGGCAACAGGGCCGACCGGAGCCACCGGGGCGACCGGCCCCGCGGGTGCGACGGGTGACACCGGCGCGCAGGGCCCGCAGGGTGCGACTGGAGCGACCGGCGCGACGGGTGACACGGGCCCGAAAGGCGATACCGGCGCGACAGGCGCCACGGGGGCGACGGGCGCCACGGGTCCTGCCGGAGCCGGCGACCCGCAGGCCGAAGCCGACAGCGGACGATCGTGCTCCGGATTCTGCGATGAGAACTGGGTGTCCAACGGCGGCAACACGCTGCCCCACAATCTCGCATCGCTGGCCACGACCCACGCCGGCGGGCAGATGCTCCTGCAGGCGACCGGACACTGCGGCGTGACCGGCGCGAACCGGGTCTATGTCACGATCGAGGACAGCCCGAGCGTCGTGCAGACCGACGGGACCCGTCGCTACGCGCTCGTCGGCACTCCGTCGATCTTCGCGAACAACGGAACGCAGACGAGCGTCAACGTGAATGCGAGCGGCACGTGGGATCTCTCATTCGCCACGGTGCGCGTGGACGTCCCTGCGGGTCCGAAGACCTACTACCTGAACTTCAAGTCCACGACGACCGGGCCCGTGTACTGCGCGGGCGAGCTCGTCGCGACCTGGTCGAGCCAGGTCGATCCGTGACGCGCTAGAGCCGCAACTCCTCGGGCCTCGGCCCGTTGGCGGGCGCCCGGTCACCGGACCGGCGCCCGGGCGGAAGGCGAATAATCGAACGATGCCGGCACTCAGCGCCACCGACCGCGCCAAGCTGCCGGCCAGCGCGTTCGCCTACGTCGACGCGAAGGGCCGCCGCCGCCTGCCGATCCACGACGCCTCGCACGTCCGGAACGCCCTGTCACGGTTCGACCAGACCTCGTTCGAGAGCGACGCCGCGCGCGAGAGGGCACGCCAACGCCTGCTCGCCGCGGCGAAGAGATACGGCATCGTGCCGATCGGATTCTTCGACGGGCAGCTGCGCAATGAGCGCCTGCAGGCCGAGACTCGGCGGCCGGCGACGGATGTCGCGAGCCTGCCACGGGGGACGGTCACGTTCCTGATGACCGACATCGAGGGCTCGACCGAGCTCCTGCGGGCGCTCGGCGACGGATACGCGAGGCTCCTTCGCGACGTGCGCACGCTCATCCGAGGCGCGGTGCGCAAGGCGAGCGGACACGAGGTCGACGCGCGGGCCGATGAGTTCTTCGCGGCCTTCCGTCGACCGGCTCAGGCGCTCGCCGCGGCGGTCGCGATCCAGCGTGGGTTACAGGGACGCGCGTGGCCCGACGATATCCAGGTCTGTGTTCGGGTCGGCATCCACACCGGGCGCACGACGCTCGCCGAGACCGGCTACGTCGGCATCGCGGTGCACACGGCATCGCGGGTGTGCTCGGCGGGACATGGCGGGCAGATCCTGCTCTCGACGGCGGCCCGGGACGCGATGGACGTCGCGCGGTCGGATGGCATCACGTTCCGAACGCTTGGGCGCTACACGCTTGCGGGCCTGCCTGAGCCCGAGGGCCTGTTCCAGGTGAACGTGACGGACCTGCGGGTCAAGTTCCCGAAGCTGCGCGCGGCCGTAGTGAGGGCCGGAGGCCCGGCAACGCGACGCTCGTGATCCGGCCCTACCGCTTCGCGGCCGGCTGACTGACCTCCTTCAGGGTCTCGCCGACCGCGTCGACCGATTCGCGACGGGCGAGCTGTCCGATCGTGAGGATCCCCACCAGACGCCCGTCGTCGACGACCGGCAGCCGCCGCACCTGCTTTTCGGACATGAGCTTGGACGCGTCCTCGGCCCGCGTCGCCGGCGCGATCGTGACCGGCGCGGCCGTCATGATCTCGGATACCGCGACCCGGGTCGGATCTTTCGTGGCGGCCAGGACGCGGAGGACGATATCGCGGTCCGTCACGATGCCGATGAGCTTTCCGTCCTTCACCACCGGAAGGGAGCCGCAGTCCCGGCTCTTCATGAGCGCTGCCGCTTCCGTGCACGTCGACTGCGGACGAAGCGTTGCCGGTTCGCGGGTCATGAGCTCTTCGACCTTCACGCCTGTTACCTCCTCGAGATGTCGGAGCACCACTCAGCAGGTCGTGCGCCGCCTGGCGCATGGCCGGTCGCCATGGAAGCAGTGGCCCGGTCGATCGCAGGGCAGGCAGCGATTGGATCATCGGCGGATCAGCACGCTTCCGGCGCCGTGTCCCGTGAGCGAAGCGGGCGTTCCGTCCCACGATGGGACGGGGACCTTTGCTGCGCATGCGCATCGCGATCGGGGCTCTCTTGCTCGCTTCGGTCGCGGCGATGACCAGCGGGCACCCGACCAGCGTCACCGGCCTGGCAGCGACGGCCGTCGGTGACATCGCGTCCCGAGCGGTGGCCTACGCGCGGGGCTTGCCACCCGCGACCGGCACGATCGAGGGGCTCGACCCGAAGGTCGTGCGCCAGACCGCCGTGTACACCGGCTACCCGCAGGGGCCCCTCGCACCCGGCGAGACCCACGCGATCCCGGTCACGGTCCGGAATCAGGGCGACGACACATGGGAGCGCACCGGCCCGCACGCGGTGAAGCTCGCGTACCACGTCTACGACGCGTCGGGGACGCTCGTCGCGTGGGACGGCCTGCGGTCCGCCCTCCCGGAGGATGTCGCCCCGGGCAGCGAGGCGACGGTCGCGATGGTGCTGACAGCCCCGCCCGTCACCGGTAGCTACACGGTCAAGCCCGACCTCATCCGCGAGGGCGAGGCGTGGTTCTCGTCGGGGGACGCCGCTCCAGGCGCGTTCACGCTCCGCGTGACGACCGACCTCGACGCCGGGTACGGACCGACGACCGCGCCGGCGACGATCGTCCCGGGTGGGGACGTGCCGATCGAAGTGCATGTCGAGAACACCGGGCTCCAGGCCTGGCCGGCCGGCGGCGCGACGCCGGTCCGCCTCGGCTATCACTGGCTCGACGGCACGCCGGTCGCGGTCCTCTGGGACGGCGCACGCGCGGTCCTCTCGCACGACGTCCAGCCCGGAGAGGAGGTCGCGGTCACCGTGACGGTGCACGCGCCGCGCGCCGAGGGCACGTTCATCCTGGCCTGGGACATGGTCCAGGAGGGCGTCGGCTGGTTCTCGGGCCACGCGGTCGCCGCGAAGCACGAGCTCGTGCGCGTGCAGGACGGCGTGACCTTCTACGGCAAAGGGTGGGGGCACGGGATCGGGCTCTCGCAGTGGGGCGCGCAGGGCTGGGCGGAGGGTGCGACCGGCGTGAAGCTCACCGGCGAGCAGATCGTGGCGCGCTACTTCCCCGGCGCGCAGCTCGCGAACCAGCCGGTCACGCGTCCGTTCCGCGTGCTGCTCTCCGCGCCGTCGACCGGGTGCGTCGGTCGCACGATCGAGGACGTAGCGCGGATGTACTCGGCCGGTGGGATGCGGCTCGTCTACACGCTGGACCAGAGCGTCGTGTATTTCGATCTCGGTCCGGATCAGGGCCTTCGCATCTGGACGGACGGTGACGCGCTCTATGCGCGCGACGACGCGGGCACCCGCACGGCACGCCTGAATTCGGACGAGTCGTTCACACTGGTGCCGAAGCAGTTCTGGGACCCGATCGCGATCGACCAGAAGGGCCTCTCCTATCGCGGCACGCTCGTCTTCCAGGTGCGCGATGGATCGGCGCTCCGCGTGGTCAACGATGTGTCCTCCGACGACTACATGGCCGGCGCGCTCCCCGGCGAGATGCCGAGCCAGTGGCAGATCGAGGCGCTTCGCGCGCAGGCGATCACCGCGCGCACCTACGCGGCCTGGCGCCAGTCCACCGCGGGCGATCGCACCTGGGACGTGCGCGACGACACGGCCGACCAGTGCTACGGCGGCCACTCCTTCGAGAGCGCGCGCACGACGGCGGCGGTGGCCTCGACGGCCGGCCTGATCCTCACCTATGCCGGCGCGCCGATCCGCGCGCTCTATTCATCGGCCGATGGCGGGATCACCGAGAACGTGGGCTGCGTGCTCGACGCGGAGCGGATCGGGACCACCTGGCGGTGCCAGGATGGCTGGCCGTACCTGCCAGAGGCGCCGGACCCGGCCGAGGCCGCCGCGTACGACGCGCGCGGACCGATGCCGCATACGCTCTGGTCCGCGTCGTTCAGCGGACCCGAGATCCGCGAACAGGTCATCGAGGACTACGGGACGGACATCGGGAGCTTCATCTCGATGGAGTTCAACATGAGCCCCGGCGGACGTCCGATCTCGGTCCGCGTGCGCGGCACCGACGCGTCGGTGGACCTCAAGGGCGACCGGTTCCTGCGTACGACCCTCGGCCTCAAGAGCACCCTCGTCCGCACCATCCCCTTCTAGCCGCCATCGGCTACCGTCCGCGGCTGTGAGGCCGCGCGTCGCGATCGGCGGCATGGCGATCGAATCGAGCACGTTCAGCCCGCACCGGAGCGGCGCCGCTGATTTCACGGTCGTCCGCGGGTCCACGCTCCTCGCGAAGTACGACGTGCTTCCGTCGAGCGTCGAGTGGATCGGGCTCGTCCACGCGCGCGCGCTCCCTGGCGGCGCGGTCGAGCGGGCGTTCTACGAGTCGATCAAGACCGAGCTGCTCGCCGGCCTGCGCGCGGCGCTGCCCCTCGATGGGGTGTACCTCGACATCCATGGCGCGATGACCGTGGCCGGATCGACCGACGCCGAGGGCGACCTCGCCGCCGCGATCCGGGAGGTCGTCGGCCCGGCCTGCCTGATCTCGGCGTCGATGGATCCGCACGGCAACATGTCGCGCCGGCTCATCGGCGCGCTCGACCTTGCGACCTCGCACCGGATGTCGCCGCACGATGACGCACCGCTGACCAGGCGACGCGCGATCGCGAACCTGGTCGGCTGCCTCGAGGGCGGGGTGCGGCCGCTGCGGGCGTGGGTCCGCGTCCCCGTGCTGCTCCCGGGTGAACGCGCCTGCACGCGAGACGAGCCCGCACGATCGATCTACGGCAGCCTGAGCGAGATCGAGCGCCGCGACGGGATCATCGATGCGGCGGTCTGGATCGGCTACGCGTGGGCCGACGAGCCGCGCTGCAGCGCGGCGGTCGTCGTGACCGGCACCGACGAGGCGGCGATCAAGTCGGCCGCACGCGAGCTCGGGCGACGGTACTGGGATGCGCGCACCGCCTTCGACTTCAGCGTGCCTGCCGCGGACGCCGAGGCGTGCATCGCGAGCGGACTCTCCCGGACGGCGCGGCCGTTCTTCATCAGCGACTCGGGCGACAACCCCACCGCGGGAGGTGCCGGCGACGCCTCGTACATGCTCGAGCGGCTGCTCGCCGATCCGCGCATCGCGTCCGGGCAGGCGACGGCGATCTGGGCGAGCTGCGCCGACCCGGCCGGGGTCGCGGCCTGCGTGCGGGCGGGAGCCGGCGCGGAGGTCGACGTGCCGGTGGGCGGCGCCTTCGGCTCACCCTGGTCGACGCGGCTGCAGGGTCGGGTGGAGCGCCTGCGCGCCGCCGATCCGGTCGGTGGCGACATCGCGGTGGTCGCAGCGGGAGGCGTTCGCGCGGTCCTCACCACCCGGCGCAAGCCGTATCACTACCTCAGGGACTTCACGGACCTCGGTCTCGACCCGGCCGCACACGATCTGACCGTCGTCAAGATCGGGTACCTCGTGCCCGACCTCTTCGCCGCCGCGCGCGGCTGGATGATCGCGCTCACGCCGGGCGGCGTGGATCAGCACATCACCCGGCTGCCGTACCGCGCGCTCGCGCGGCCGATCTACCCGCTCGATCCGGACATGGCCGACCCGGAGCTCGAGCCCCTCATCACGCGGAGCTAACGAAGAGGCCCGCCTCGCGGCGGGCCCCCTCTCGCGACGAACCGCGTTGGGCTAGCGCTTGACCTCGGTGACCTCGGTCTCACGCACCGGTCGCTCGTTCCGGGTCTCGTAGTCGTAGCCGTTGCGACGGCGAACGATGTCACTCGCGTCGCTGTACCGCTGGTCGGCCTTCACGGTCATGAGCGTGCGGCCGTCGCGGAACTGCTGGTCGTAGTACTTGGCCTCGACCTCGGGAATGCCAAGGCCGACGAGCGCGCCCGCGATGCCGCCGGAGACGCCGCCGGCCACCGCGCCGGTCACGCCGCCCGCAAGCGCGGTGGCGAGCAGGCCGCCGGAGACCACCGGCCCGATGCCCGGGATGAGGAGCGCCGCGCCGGCGCCGATGATCCCGCCGAGCACGACACCGGTCCCCGCCCCAGAGGCGGCCATCTGGCCGGACTTGTTGCCCTGGGCGTGGGTCTTCCCGGAATCGTCACGCCAGGCGTACCCGATCTGGTCGTCCTTGAAGCCCTTCGCCCGAAGGTCACGCGCCGCGAGCTCGGCATCATTGCGATCGTCGAATACCCCCACGTAGTGGGAGCGCGTGGTGGTGCGTTCTGGTGTCTGCGTCATGTGAACTCTTCTCCCGGCGCGAACGTGCGCCGATCGATACGACGAGCAGGTTCGGGACCTCTCCTTCGCGCACACCCTGCGGTGCCGGCGCGATGCGCCGACGACGCGGTAACGGCGAGCGAGCGGCCCCCCAGCAGCCGGGTCAGCGCGCGCGCACGACGCCGACCTTCGGACACATGTCGTTGAGCACGCACTGCGAGCAGATCGGTCGCAGCGCGACGCACACGTGCCGGCCGTGCCGGATGAGATTCATGTGGGCCTCGTACATCTGATCCGGCGCGAGCGCGGCCTGTAGCTGTGCCTGCGTCTGCACCGCGGTCGACCGTGGCGCGACCAGGCCGAGGCGGATCGCGACCCGGTGGACGTGCGTGTCGACCGGGAAGTACGGGCGATCGAGCGAGAACAACAGCACACAGGCCGCGGTCTTGGGCCCGACACCGGGAAGCGCGACCAGCAGGTCGAACAGCCGGTCGGGCCGGATGCGGCGCAGCGCACGGTCATCGAGCGCGATGCCCCGGTCACGGAGCGCACGCAGCACCGCGCGGATCCGCGGCGCCTTCGTGGGCGCGAGCCCGCCGCTGCGGATGGCGCGCTCGATCACCGGCAGCGGCGCGTCGGCGACGTCGTCCCACCCGGGTAGCCTGGTCCGCAGGTCCGCGTACGCGCGATCGCGATTGGTGTCGTTCGTGTTCTGCGACAGGATCGTGAGCACGAGCTCGTCGAGCGGGGGTAGGCGCCGCGGCGCGGGCGGCGCGCCGTACGCGCGGCGGAGGCGGCGGGCGATCTGTCTGAGCCGCGCCGCAACGGTGACCGGCACGCGCTAGAGGAGGCCGAGCAGGTGCCAGTACGGGAGGCACAGCGCGAGACCCGCGAGCGCGATCGCCTCGTACACGAAGGCCATCCGGCGCGCCTGCGCGTGCGAGTACAGGCGTCCGTGGGTCGCGCCGTACGCGACCAGGTACTCCGGCGACTGCGCCGGCACGTGCCAGCTCAGTCCGAGTGCCAGGATCGCCACGGCCGCCAGCCACGGGCTGATGCCGACCGCGGTCGCGACGGGGATGAGTGCCAGCGCGAGCAGCAGGATCGCCTGGTCCGCGGCGAGCACTGACTTCACGAAGATCGTGAGCACGCCGGCGAGGATCACGAACGCGGCGCCACCCAGGCCGAGCTGGGTGAGCCACGTCGCGGCCTGCAGGCCGACGATCTTGTCCAGGGACAATCCCTCCGCGATCGAGGCGACCGAGAGCGCGACCCCGAAGAAGATCAGGTACTCCCAGTCGAGGTCCTTCAGCTCCGACACACCGCTGACCACCATCACGGCGATGAACGCGAACAGCGCGACGAGACCGGGCGGCCAGAGGAGCTTCGGCCCGATGATCCACCCAACGAGCATGCACGCCACGATCGCGAGGATCAGCCACTCTCTTGTGGTTGGAGCGCCGAGGATCGCCCGCTGCAGACGGAGCGGCGCGCGCGCCGGCGCCGGTAGCGGTCCGGTCGGGAACAGGATGCGCAGCGCGAAGAACGAGCCGACGGCGATGATCACGCCGAGCGGCGCAGCCGCGAGCAGCCATTCGAGCCAGGTGAACTGGACCTGGTCGGGGATCGGCATGAGGCTCCAGGCCATGAGGCAGACCGGCGAGCCGTTCAGGAACAGGAAGATGAACGGCCCAGATCCGATCCAGGCCGAGAGCCCGAGCGTGGCGCTCGCAGGCCCCCGGGCGCCCAGCTTCAAGGTGTCCGAGACGCCTTCGGCGAGCGGTGCCGTGATCGCAGCACGAGCCATCGCGAGCGGAAGGAGCGGCGTGAGCACGATGCCCGTCACGAGGAACGCGGCGGACTGCCACGACGGGCGCGCCGGCACGCGCTCGATGAGCAGGAGCCCCAGGCGCATGAGGAGACCGGAACGGGCCACCGCCGCCGCCACGCCGAGCACGGACAGGACGAAGACCCAGTTGAGGGTCGCGAAGCCCTGGAGCACCGCGTAGGACGGAGCCATGCCGGTCAGGACGAGCGCGCCCACCAACCCGAGCGAGACGACCACGTTCGGCACAGGCTCGCTGACCCAGAGCGCCGCCGCCGCGAACAGCAGCAACGCGAAGCGCCACTGCGCGAGATCGACGAGCGGCGAGAAGGCCGCAGCGCCGAGCGCGACCGCGATGACCAGACCCACGATCTTCGTGATCGGCGCGCGCGCCGATCGCGGACGACGCACCGGGATCGCGGCGATGGTGGCCTCGGCCTCATCGGACAGCGCGCCGTCGCGCCGGCGCAGCCTGCGGGCGAGCGTCGTGGCCACGGCACGCGCGGCCGGCGCATCGCGGCCCAAGAGATCCATGAACTGCTGACGCTCGAGGCGAAGGACCTCGCCATCGGTGTCCGCGCGGATCGTCGCCGACCGCGGCTCGTCGACGAGGAGCGCGAGCTCACCGACGTAGTGCCCCGGCCCGATCGTGTTCAGGCGATGGCCATCCGGGCCGGCGAACACCGCGAAGGTCCCGCGCACGATGATGTAGAGCGCGTCGCCGGTCTCGCCTTCGGTGATGATGGTGTCGCCCGCCATCACGGCGACTGGATCCATGTACGCGGCCAGGCGGGCGAGCGCGACCCGGTCCAGACCGGACGTCAGATCGACGCTACGGAGCCGCTCGCTGCGTTCTGCATCCACGTCGCTCATGACGGCGGGATGCTAGTCCTGGAATGCGCCGGAAGTGATGGTTTGTTCCCGTAGAGTGAGCACATGGCCACCGATCCCTTCGAGACCGAGGCGCTCTCGTTCCTCGATGCGCTCTACCGAACGGCCCTCCGGATGACTCGCTCGGAGGCCGAGGCCCAGGACCTCGTGCAGGAAACGTACATCCGGGCGTTCCGCTTCCGCCACCAGTTCACGCCCGGTACGAACCTCAAGGCCTGGCTCTTCCGGATCCTCACGAACACCTTCATCAACCAGTACCGCCGCAAGGCCGCCCGGCCGGATGAGACCGAGCTCGACGACGTCGAGGAGTCGATCCTGTACCGGCACATGCGCGACGTGAGCCCCGGATCCGCGTCGCTGGACCCGGAGACCGAGCTCATCGACAACACGCTGTCGAGCGAGGTGACGGACGCGCTCGAGGCGTTGCCCGAGAAGTTCCGGACCACGCTGCTGCTCGACGTCGAGGGCTTCTCCTATAAGGAGATCGCCGAGGTGCTGGACATCCCGATCGGCACGGTCATGAGCCGGCTGCACCGCGGGCGGAAGTTCCTCCAGAAGCGTCTGTACGACGTCGCCCGGGACCGTGGGATCGTCGCCGCTCGCGCGATGCCCAGGCCGGCGGACTAGGGGTGGGCCGGATGGACTGCGCCGATTGCCTGGAGCGCCTGTACGCGTACCTCGACCGGGAGCTCGCACCCGCGGAGGTCACCGAGGTCCGCGCGCACCTCGACGATTGCGGCGGCTGCGAGGACAGCTTCGTCCTCGAACAGCGCTTCCTCGCCCGCGTCCGCGACTGCTGCCAAGAGGATGTGGCGCCGACGGAGCTCCGATCGCGCATCGTCGCCCGACTGCGGATGGAGAGCGACACGCCGCTCTAGCTATTGACATCACGCAGGTGTGTGTGTCTAGATAGCAAACAATCCGTGGCCAGAAGGGGGTGATCTCCAATGCCAGCGAAGAAGAAGGCCGCCAAGAAGACGGCCAAGAAGAAGTCCTCGAAGAAGAAGTAGTTCTTTGACGTGTAGCGACGACGAAGGTCGTCGCTCTTTCGTAATCGCGATCCGACACCTTTCGCGATCTCGCCGATCCGCTCTAGGCCTGGGCGGATCGGTTTCTTTTTGCGCGACCTACGCTGACGGAGAATGGGCCGACGATCGATGCCGGAGCTCGACGCGCGCGCCGTGGCGGCCGGCGTCGCGCTCTCAATAGTGGTCGCGATCGTCGCGATTTTCCTCGGTTTTCCGGCCATCGGAGGCCTTGCGGGCACGGCACTCGGCGGCTACGTCGCCGGACGGATGGCCGGGCGCGACGGTCTGTATCACGGCGCGATCGTCGGCATGCTCGGCATCATCGCGGCGTCGATCGCCGCGAGCGCAGGGACCGCCAGCGTGACGAACGTGCTGGCCGACACCGTGAGCATCATCGTCAGCGACGTGCTCATCCTGTCGTTCAGCTCGGCCGGCGGATGGCTCTCGACACGGACCTAGGCGGCTTCGTCTTCCGGGGATAGGGACAGAGATCGATGACCGGGCACTCCGGGCATTTTGGGGTCGGGTTGCAGATCCGGCGTCCATGGAGGATCAAATTCCAGGTCGCCTTGACCCAATCCGGCTCCCGGAACACCGCCCGAAGGTCCTGTTCGATCCTGTCCGGGTCGCTCTGACGGCTGAAGCCGAGCCGGGCGGCGACCCGGGCCACGTGGCGGTCCACGGCGATGGCCGGCACCCCGAAGGCGTTCGCGAGGACGATCGAAGCGGTCTTCCGGCCGACCCCATGGAGCGAGGTGAGGCCCGCCATGTCGCGCGGCACCTCCCCGCCGAAGCGCTCGACGATGCCGAGCGCCGCTCCTTTGACCGCCTTCGTCTTCTGGCGGAAGAACCCGGTCGGTTTGAGGTCACGCTCAAGGACCGCGGTCTTGACGGCGACGTAATCGGCGGCCGTCCGGTACTTGGGGAAGACGACCGTACGGGTGACTTGATTGATCCGTTCGTCCTGGGCCTGCGCGGCGAGGATCGTCGCCACGAGAAGCTGCAACGGATCGGCGAACTCGAGGGTCGGGCCCCAATCGGGATAGGCCTTCTCGAGGCGCGCGAGGACCGTGCGCGCACGGGCGCGCACCTCCGGGGTGACCCTCGGAACGTACGGTCTCTTCGCGACGCGCTTCTTCGGCGCGACCTTCTGTCTTGGCGTGGCCTTCCTCTTCCGTGGGGCGGTCTTGTTCGGGGCAGCCTTGCTCATGGGAAGGCGAGCTCCTCGCCGATGCCCTTCGCTCGCGCGCGCTCGTAGGCCCGCGCGGCGACGACGAGGTCCTGGACCGCGTTGCCCACGCTCTTGAACACGGTGCGTTGGGCGTCGTCGGCGCGCCCGGGCTGGCGTCCGGAGAGGATCTCGCCGATCTCGACGATGTCGCCGTCGCCGCGGCCCTGCAGCTCGCCGGCCTCGGCGAGCGCGGCCGCGCGTTGATCGACCACCAGCCTCGCGGCATTCAGCGTCACTTCGTCGAGTTCGCGCATCCGGGGCGTGAACGAGCCGACCGCCGTCACGTGCACCCCCGAGCGTAGCCAGCCGCCCTCGAATACCGGGGTCGCGCTCGTCGTGGCCGTGACCACGACGTCGGCCAGGGCGACGGCGTCCTTCGGGGATGCCGCGCGGATCGCGATGGTCGCGAGCCCGGGCTGGCCGGCGGCCCATCGGCACAACGCCGCCGAGTGGGCCGGGTCGCGCGTGACCACCCGGACATCGGTGATCGTCCGGACGCAGGCGAGTGCGGTCAGCTGCGCGCGGGCCTGCGCGCCCGCGCCGAAGAGCGCGACCCGGCTCGCGCCGGATCGGCTGAGCGCCCGCGCGGCGACACCTCCGGCGGCGCCGGTACGGAGCGCTGTCAGCGCCGTCCCGTCGATGATCGCGAGCAGCTCGCCCGTCGCGGAATCGCCAAGAAGCACGGTTCCCATGACCACCGGCCGTCCGGCGAGCGCGTTCCGGGGCGCGACGCTCACCACCTTCACCGAATAACAGGACGCACCGGCCAGCGCGGCGGGCATCGTGAGCACGGTGCCGTCGGGCGGGAGCGGCACGGAGAGGCGCACCGGTACGGTGGCCTGACCAGCGGAAAGTGCCGTGAAACCGTCGGCGACGGCGGAGATCGCGTCGGCCATCGGGCACGCCATGGCAAGGTCCGCCGCACGCAGGAGCCGCACCGTCATTTCGTTGACGAGCCTAGGGGGTCCTCGTAGGCTCATTCGTCACGGGCCCGACGGCCCGCGGATGGGGAGGCCGGGCTTCGGCGCACCCAAATGGCGAGGGAGGACCTATGCAGAAGCGCTGGCTTTCCATGGCTTCCGTCCTGACGGCGATCGCACTCGTTGCGGCAGCCTGCGGCGGCGGCGGCACCAGTGGCACGACATCCACGCCTGGGGCTTCGGGCTCAGGTGCGGCGGCGACCACCGCGGCGGCGACGACCGGCGAGATCATCATCGCGAGCGACCTGCCGACGTCCGGCGCGGACGCCTCGAGCGGCCTGCCGACCCAGAACGGCGCGGCATTCGCGCTGTCGCAGACCACGAGCTACAAGGGCATCAAGTTCACGTTCAAGCCGTTCGACGACACGGTCAACGGCGTCCACGACCCGCAGAAGGGCGCGCAGAACGTCCAGCAGATGCTGTCCGACCCGAAGGTGGTCGCGATGGTCGGGCCGTTCAACTCGAACGTCGCCCGGGCGGAGATCCCGATCGCGAACCAGGGGCAGCTCGCGATGATGAGCCCCTCCAACACGAACGAGTGCCTCACCCAGACGTTCCCGTACTGCGACCCGCAGCCGGCGGCACTTCGGCCGACCGGGAAGAACAACTATTTCCGCATCGCCGCTCCGGACACCGTCCAGGGCCCGGCGATGGCGGACTACATCCTGAACACGCTCAAGCTGACCAAGGTCGCGGTGTTCTCGGACAACGAGACCTTCGGCAAGGGCGTGGCCGACAACTTCGTCAAGCGTCTGACCGCCAAGGGCGGCACCCTCACGAACCGGTCCGACTTCGACTGGAAGACCACGAACGACTTCAAGCCGTTCATCAACGACGCGAAGGCGAAGGGCGCGCAGGTGATCTACGCCGGGGCGACCTCGGCCACCAAGGCCTGCATCGTCCGCAGCCAGATGACCGGCATCCTCGACGTCCCGTTCACCGGTCCGGACGGCATCGGCGACGACCAGTGCCTCAAGGACTCCGGCAGCAACACCGCCAACATGTACTTCACCAACGCGGCCGGCGACGCGGGGCAGAACCCGGACGCGGCCAGCACGGTCGCGGCGTTCAAGCAGGCGTACCCCAAGGCTTCTGACCTCGGCGCGTACACCTTCCCGGCCTACGACTGCGCGTTCATCCTCATCGACGCGGTCAAGCGCGCGATCGACGCCGCGGGCGGCAAGGTGCCGACCCGTCAGCAGGTCATCGACGCGGTCCAGTCCACCAGTGGCCTCAAGGGCACCGTCGGGACCTATGCCTTCGACGCGAACGGTGACCCGAAGTCCGCGACCATGGCCTTCTGGGCGTCCAAGGGCACACCGGCCGCTTGGGTCTTCCAGAGCCAGTTCAGCGTCGGCCAATAGCGACGACGGAAAAAGGAGGGGGCGGCAACGCCCCCTCCTTTTTTCTTCGCGTAGCGTTCGTGCGCCCAGCGCTCGCGGAGCGGAGGAAGGCGTAGTGGTCTCGAGCGTGGCCAACGCGCGGGCGCGGCTCGTGGCCGGCAGCCGCGGCAGGCTCCTCAACGGAACCCTCTTCGCCCTGATCGCGATCGCGCTCGTCATCCTCGCTACCAAGGTCGCCACGAACGGACCGGCCTACTTCATCCAGATCGTCGTCTACGGGTTGGCCAACGGCTCGATCTTCGCGCTCATCGCGCTCGGCTACACGATGGTCTACGGGATCGTCGAGCTCATCAACTTCGCGCACGGCGACGTGTTCACGCTCGGGGGGTTCATCTCGCTGTGGCTGCTACCGATCTTCGGTGTCACCGAGGGCGGCACCGTCACCGGCGCCGGGCTCATCCTCCCCCTGCTCGCGATCCTGGTGATCTCGATGATCCTCTGCGCGGTGGTCAACGTCACGATCGAACGCGTCGCCTACCGGCCGTTGCGCCATGCCCCGCGGCTCACGCCGCTCATCACCGCCGTCGGCATGTCGTTCGTGCTCGAAGGGATCATGTTCCTGTGGCGCGGACCGTTCAATCTCCACTACCCGAACGTCCTGCCTGCGACGTCGATCGAGCTCGGTGGCGCGAACGGGCCGGCCATCGGCTTCAAGGACGTGGCGGTCATCGTCATCGCGGTCGTGCTCATGGTCGCGCTCACCTTGTTCGTGGAGCGGACGAAGCTCGGCAAGGCGATGCGCGCGACCGCGCAGGATCGGGACGCCGCGGAGCTCATGGGGATCGACATCAACCGCACCATCGCGGCGACGTTCTTCATCGGTGCGCTGCTCGCCGGCGCCGGCGGGATGATCTTCGGCCTCTACTACAACACCATCACGTTCGACCAGGGCTTCACCGCCGGCCTGGTCGCGTTCACCGCGGCCGTGTTCGGTGGCATCGGGAACATCCAAGGTGCCGCGCTCGGCGGGCTCGTGATCGGGATGATCCAGTCGCTCTCGGACGGGTACTTCGACACGGCATGGACCCAGGTGCTCATCTTCGCGATCCTCGTGCTGGTGCTGGTGTTCCGGCCCACGGGCATCCTCGGGATGCGGGTCCCGGAGAAGTAGCGATGAACATCCTCAGGTCCGTCCGTAAGATCTGGGAGACCGATCCGCGGGTCGATCCGAACCCGCTCGTCTACGCGATCCTCGGCGTCGCGGCCATCCTCTACCCGGTCTGGGCGCAGGCCTCGACCGGCGGCCAGGGCGACTTCCTCATCAGCGTGGTCGCCGACGCGGGCGTGTACATCCTCCTCGCGATCGGCCTCAACGTCGTGGTCGGCTTCGCCGGCTTGCTGGACCTCGGGTACGCGGCGTTCTTCGCGATCGGCGCCTACACCTACGCGTTCCTCGCGTCGGACCACCTCGTCGTCACCCCGCTGCAGCAGGCCATCCACCTGCCCTTCTGGATCGTGCTGTTCGTCGGCCTCTTCGTCGCCGCGGCGTTCGGCCTGATCCTCGGAGCGCCGACCCTTCGGCTGCGCGGCGACTACCTCGCCATCGTGACGCTCGGGTTCGGTGAGATCGTGCCACGCGTGTTCAAGAACCTCTCGGTGTGGACGAGCGGCGTGAACGGCATCTCCGCGCTGGACAAGCCGGTGCTGCCGGTCTGGCTCAACGGCCCATGGTCGGGCGATCCGCTCGAGGTCGTGCAGAACTTCAAGATCGTCAGCCCGATGGCGTTCTACGTCGTGATGGTGCTGCTCCTCGCGGTGTGCGTCGTGCTGGTGAACAACCTGCGCCGCTCGCGGGTCGGTCGCGCCTGGATGGCGGTCCGTGAGGACGAGGTCGCCGCCGCCGCCATGGGCGTGAACACGGTGCGGATCAAGCTCATGGCGTTCGCCATCGGCGCCGCCTTCAGCGGCTTCGCCGGCTCGTTCTACGGTGCCAAGCTGTCGCTCGTGAGCCCGGAGAACTTCGGCTTCACGGTATCGATCACGATCCTCGTCATGATCGTGCTCGGCGGGATGGGCAACATCCCGGGCGTGATCATCGGCTCGCTGCTCGTCTACTGGGTCACGTTCCTGTTCCTGCCGGCGCTGCCGCCCCTGGCCGAGGAGTGGGCCACGAACATCGGCCTGGGTGCGCTCGTGCCGACCAACGGCGACTGGCCGGGCATCGGTCAGGAGATGCAGCGCCTCAAGTTCCTGATCTTCGGGGCCATCCTCGTCTTCACGATGCTGCTGCGGCCGCAGGGCCTCATCCCGAGCCGGGTCCGCCAGCAGGAGCTGCGGAAGGGCGTCCAAGAGGACATGACGATCGAGGACGTGAACGCGGAGACGACAGCATGACCGTCGCTACGGCCGCACCAGCCCCCGCTCCGACCGCGCACGACTTCATTCTGAAGATCGAGCACGTGACGAAGCGGTTCGGCGGCCTCGTCGCCGTGGACGACGTCTCCTTCGACGTGAAGCGGGGCGAGGTCTTCGCGCTCATCGGGCCGAACGGCGCCGGCAAGACGACCCTGTTCAACTCCATCACCGGGATCTTCCCGCCGACCGAGGGCCGGGTGGTGTTCGAGGGCCGCGACATCGCCGGCGCGAAACCGCACCAGGCCGCGGCGCTCGGGATCGCGCGGACGTTCCAGAACATCCGGCTCTTCGAGTACATGAGCGCCCTCGACAACGTCCGCGTCGGCCAGCACTGCCGGACGAATAGCAAGCTCTGGGATTCGCTGTTCAAGACCCCGCACGAGCGGAAGGAAGAGGTCGCGATCACCGAGCGGGCCATGGCCCTGCTCGAGTTCGTCGGCATCGAGAAGCATGCCGAGAACTACGCGCGCAATCTCGCGTATGGCCAGCAGCGCCGGCTTGAGATCGCGCGAGCCCTTGCGACCCGGCCCCACCTGCTCCTCCTCGACGAGCCGGCCGCCGGCTTCACGCCGCAGGAGAAGGTCGAGCTCATGCGCCTGGTGGACAAGATCCTCCTCGAAGGCATCACCGTGTTCCTCATCGAGCACGACATGAAGGTGGTCATGGGCATCTCCCGGAACATCGCCGTGCTCGACCACGGTGAGCTCATCGCGCTCGGTCCGCCCGAAGTCATCCGCAAGGACCAGCGGGTCATCGAGGCGTATCTGGGCAAGGGCGCCTGATGGCGCTCCTCGAGCTGAAGGGCGTCGACGCGCTCTACGGGCGCGTCCGAGCGCTCCGCGGCGTGACGATCAACGTGGATCAGGGCGAGGTCGTGGCGCTCATCGGCAGCAACGGCGCCGGCAAGACCACGACCCTCCGCACCATCTCGGGGCTCATGCACCCGCCGAGCGGCTCGATCACCTTCAACGGGAAGGACATCAGCCGGATGGCGGCGCACGACATCGTGGGCCTCGGCATCTGCCAATCCCCCGAGGGCCGGCGGCTGTTCCCGCGGATGCAGGTCATCGACAACCTCCGGATGGGCGCGTTCCTCCGGAAGGACCGGGACGCCATCCAGAAGGACATGGACCGCGTGTTCGAGCTCTTCCCCCGGCTCAAGGAGCGCACCACGCAGCTGGCCGGCACGCTGTCCGGAGGCGAGCAGCAGATGCTCGCGATCGGCCGGGCGCTGATGTCGAAGCCGAAGCTGCTCATGCTCGACGAGCCCTCGCTGGGGCTCGCGCCGATCCTCGTCGAGACGATCTTCCAGATCGTGCGTGAGATCAACGGTCAGGGCATCCCGATCCTGCTCGTCGAGCAGAACGCGACGAAGGCGCTCGAGGTCGCGCACCGCGCGTACGTGCTCGAGACGGGCTCGATCGTGAAGAGCGGATCGGGCAGGGAGCTGTTGAGCTCGCCCGACGTCCAGCGCGCCTACCTCGGCATCTGACGCACCGCCCTTCCTAGACTGCAGCGCGTGACCGCATCGTTGGCGCTCGCGGTCCCGAAGGACGTCGAGCGCGTCGTCGACACCCTGATCGCGAACGGCTTCGAGGCGTTCGTCGTGGGCGGCTGCGTGCGAGATGCCATCCGCGGCGTGGATCCGCAGGACTGGGATGTGGCCACGAGCGCCCTGCCCGAGGAGATCCAGCGGCTGTTCAAGCGGTCGCTCTACACGAACCGGTTCGGCACCGTGGTCGTATCGAGCGGCGCGCACGAGATGGAGGTCACCACGTACCGCATCGAAGCGGGCTACGCCGACCATCGCCGGCCGGAGGAGGTCGCATTCACCGAGTCGCTGCACGAGGACCTCGCCCGCCGCGACTTCACCATGAACGCGATGGCCTGGCGACCCACGCCGGCCGGTGGCGAGCTCGTTGACCCGTTCCGCGGCCGCGCGGACCTCGACGCGAAGCTCGTCCGCGCGGTCGGCGACCCGGCCGAGCGCTTCGCCGAGGACGCGCTCCGGATGCTGCGCGCCGTGCGTTTCGCGACGGTCCTCCGGATGACGATCGAGCCGCGGACCGCCGACGCGATCGTGACCTGCGCCCCGCTCGCGATGGCGCTCTCGGGCGAGCGCATCCAGCAGGAGCTCGACAAGATCCTCCTCGCCGAGCGACCGTCGACCGGCATCCGGCTGCTTTCGGACCTCGGGGTCCTCGCGGTCCTCTGCCCGGAGCTCGAGATCTGCAAGACGATCCCGCAGGACAAAGCGGTCGCTCAGGACGTCTTCGAGCACTCGCTCATCACGGTCGACGCCACGCCGCCCGATCTCGTGCTGCGCCTGGCTGGTCTATTCCACGACGTGGGAAAAGCGGAGACGATGGCCGACGGGCACTTCCACCAGCACGAATTCGTCGGCGAGGCGATCACCCGGCGGGTGCTGCGGCGGTGGAAGTACCCGAAGGACACCGTGTCAGCCGTGACGCACCTGATCCGGCACCACATGTTCTGGTATCAGGCCGACTGGACAGGCTCGGCCGTGCGGCGGTTCATCCGGAAGGTCGGCCTTGAGACCATCCCGGACCTGTTCGCGCTGCGGCGCGCCGACAACATCGGCAGCGGCCTGCGCGCCCCGCGGATGTACGCGCTCGAGGACCTCTGGGCCCGGGTCCAGGAGGAGATCGAGCGCAGCACCGCGTTCTCGCCGCACGACCTCGCCATCGACGGGAACGACGTGATGCGCGAGCTCGGGATCGGGCCCGGCCCGGCCGTGGGCCGGGTCATCGCCGCTCTCTTCGAGCGCGTGCTCGACGATCCTGGCCTCAACACCCGTGAGCGGCTGCTCCCCCTCGTTCGGGAGATCGGCGTGACTCCCGGCTAGACGGGACTATTCTTCCCGCCAACGGCTCCGAGCTCAGTTCGGGAGGGTCCGATGGCCATCGACACCGTGACCTCGAGACGGCAGTTCCTCAAGCTGACGGGGATCGGCACCGCCGGGATCGCCGCGGCGGAGCTCGGAGGTCTCGGCTTCGATCTCGCCTTCGCCGGCCAGCGCGCCGCGCGCCGCAAGCTCGAGGGCACCAAGCAGACCGCGAGCATCTGCCCGTACTGCGCGGTCGGCTGCGGCACGCTCGTGAACGCGAAGGCCGAGAACGGGCGCACGAACATCATCAACATCGAGGGCAACCCCGACAGCCCGATCAACACCGGGAGCCTCTGCCCCAAGGGCGCCGCGAGCTTCCAGCTCGCGGTCAATCCGTTGCGTACCACCGTGGTGAAGCATCGCAAGCCCGGCGCGGCCGATTGGGACTCCGACCGGATGACCCGTGAGCAGGCGATGGACCGCATCGCCACACTCGTGGCCGACACGCGCGATGCGACCTTCGTCGAGAAGGACGCGAACGGGAAGCTGATCAACCAGACGACCGGCATCTTCGCGCTCGGTGGAGCGACGAACGACAACGAGGAGAACTACCTCATCTGCAAGGTGATGCGGATGATGGGCGTCGTTCGCATCGAGAACCAGGCTCGGATATGACACTCCGCCACGGTCCCCGGTCTGGGGGTCTCGTTCGGTCGCGGCGGCAGCACCACCTTCCAGATGGACCTGCAGAACTCCGACGCCATCGTGTTCATGGGCTCGAACATGGCCGAGTGCCACCCGTGCGGCTTCAAGTGGCCGATGAAGGCGAAGGCCAAGGGGGCGACGCTCATCCACGTCGATCCACGGTTCACGCGGACGAGCGCGATGTGCGACCAGTACGTCCCCATCCGTTCGGGCACCGACATCGCGTTCCTGGGCGGACTCGTCAACTACATCCTGACCAATAAGAAGTACTTCGAGGAGTACGTCCTCAACTTCACGAACGCACCGACCTTGATCAACGCGGGCTTCAAGGACAGCGAGGACAACGACGGCTTCTTCTCGGGCTTCAACGCGCAGACCCGGGCGTACGACCGGACCACGTGGCAATACCAGACGGGCAAGGCGCCCGACCGGGTCGCCGAGCCGCCTGCCGGCGGCACGGGCCAGCAGAAGGAAGGGCAGGAGTCCGGGAACCTGCCGGCACCGGTCACCGGATCGGTGAAGGGCGCCAACTTCGCCGCGCTCATCGCCAACCGGCTGCCCGGGGTGCCGCTCCAGGACAAGACCCTCAACGATCCCAACACGGTGTTCCAGATCCTCAAGCGCCACTACGCGCGCTACACGCCCGAGATGGTGGAGAAGATCTGCGGCACGCCGAAGGAGCTGTTCCTCAAGGTCGCCGACACGCTCATCGCGAACTCGGGCCGGGACAAGACGAGCGCCTTCGTGTACGCCGTCGGCTGGACGCAGCACACCACCGGCGTGCAGCTCATCCGCACCGCGGGCCTCGTGCAGCTGCTCTTGGGCAACATCGGGCGACCGGGCGGCGGGATCATGGCCCTCCGCGGGCACGCCTCGATCCAGGGGTGCACGGACATCGCCAGCCTGTACAACATCCACCCCGGCTACCTCAACACGCCGGACGCCTCCAAGACGCACGACACCCTGCTGAACTACATCCTCACCGAGACGCAGCCGACCTCGTTCTGGTCGAACACCCCCGCGTACGTCATCAGCCAGCTCAAGGCGTGGTTCGGCGACAGCGCGACCGCCGACAACGACTACTTCTACGACACCCTGCCGAAGATCACCGGCGACCACAGCCACCTGCCCGTCATGGTCGAGATGAGCCAGGGCAAGATCCAAGGGATGATCCTCACCGGGCAGAACCCGGCGACGAGCATCAACGCGGGCTTCCAGCGCGCCGCGATGGCCAAGCTCAAGTGGCTCGTCGTCCTCGACATGTACGAGACCGAGTCTTCGGTGTTCTGGAAGCACACCGACGCCGACGCGAAGGACGTCCAGACCGAGGTCTTCTTCATTCCGGCCGCGCACATCGCGGAAAAGGACGGGTCGATGACCCAGACCCAGCGGACGATCCAGTTCCACCACAAGACCGCGGACCCGCCGGGGGACGCCCGTAGCGACCTGTTCTTCTGGTACGACCTCGGCCAGCGGCTGAAGAAGCTCTACGCCGCCGGCCGGTCCGGGGCCAAGAACGTCGATGGGATCAAGAACATGACCCTCGACTACGCGCCGGATCCCGCCGACGTCGCGGACTGGATCCACAAGGACGAGCCGTCGGCGCTCAAGATCTTCAAGGAGATCAACGGCTACGACTACAAGACGAAGCAGCCGCTCAACAGCTTCGCGAATCTCCTCGCCGACGGTTCGACGGCCTGCGGCGCCTGGATCTACACCGGGCAGCTCCAGCTGGTGAACGGACAGATCGTGAACCGGGGCGAGATGAACCCGGGCAAGAACGACGGCTGGGTCAGTCCCAACTGGGGCTGGGCCTGGCCGGCGAACCGCCACCAGCTGTACAACCGCGCCTCGGCGGACCCGGCGGGCAACCCGTGGTCCGCCAAGAAGAAGTACACGTACTGGGACGCCGCGGCGAAGACCTGGAAGAACGACGCGGGCGAAGGCATCGACTTCACCCCGACGAAGGATCCGGCGACGCCGGCCAACCCGAACGGCATCGGCATCGCGTTCCACTCCGGAGCCGACCCGTTCCTGCTCAAGAAGGATGGCAAGGGCTGGCTCTTCGCGTATGAAGGCCTGTCCGACGGACCGATGCCCACGCACTACGAGCCGTGGGAATCACCGGTGAAGAACCTCCTGTACAAGCAGGACCGCAACCCGGTCGCGAAGATCTACGACGTGGCGAACAACAAGTACAACGAGTTCGCCGGAACGCAGTTCCCGACCGTCATCACGACCTACCGCCTCACCGAGCACCACCTCTCCGGGACGATGACCCGCTGGCTCCCATGGCTCGCCGAGCTCATGCCCGAGCTCTTCGTCGAGATCTCGCCCGAGCTTGCCAAAGAGAAGGACATCGCGAACGGCGACTACCTCCGGGTGATCACCGAGCGCGGCACGACCGAAGCGAAGGCCCTGGTCACGAAGCGGCTTCGTCCGCTCACCGTCAACGGCCAGACCGTCCACCAGGTCGGCATGCCCTGGCACTGGGGCTATCAGGGCATCGCCACCGGTGACATCGCGAACACCGTCACCGCCTTCGTCGCGGACCCGAACGTCACGATCCATGAGGGCAAGGCCTTCACCTGCCGGATCGAGAAGGGACGGGCCCGGGCATGAGCGATCTGCGCGGCATGTTCGTCGACACATCGATCTGCACGGGCTGCAAGGCCTGCCAGGTCGCGTGCAAGCAGTGGAACGAGATGGCCCCCGGCGTCCCGCTCCCGATGGAGGACGAGGCGGCGGTGCGGGAGCACCGCGCGTTCACCGGCAACAGCTACGACAACACCGGGCACCTGTCGGCGACCAACTGGCGGCACGTGAAGTTCATCGAGCAGATCGGACCCGACCCGGGCACGAGTGACCGGTCCGATCCTCGCTGGCTGATGATGAGCGACTCCTGCAAGCACTGCGTGCAGGCCGGCTGCCTTGAGGTGTGCCCGACCGGCGCCCTCTACCGCACGTCGTTCGGCTCGGTCGACATCCATCAGGACGTCTGCATCGGCTGCCGCTATTGCGTCGGCGCGTGCCCGTTCGGCGTCATCGCGTTCAACCAGCGGACCGGCCGGGTCAACAAGTGCATCCTCTGCCAGGACCGGCTCGAGATCGGCATGGGGACGGCCTGCGCGAAGGCCTGCCCGACCTCGTCACTGACCTTCGGGACGGTGAGCGATCTCCAGGCCATGGCCAACGACCGGGTCAAGGCGCTCCACGCCCGCGGCCAGACGGACGCCTATATCTACGGCTGGGACCTCGGGAACAGCGGCACGATCACCGCCGGACCGAACAAGGGGACCGCGGTGAAGGACGTCGAGGTGGTCGGCGGGCTGAACGTCTTCTACCTGCTCCTCGACAAGCCGGAGGTCTATGGGCTCCCGGCGCACGCGGCCCTGCCGCAGCGGAACTTCGTGCCGTCGGCCGGCGTCGCGCTCATCTCGGCTGCGGTGCTCGGTGTCACCGGCCTGGCCGCGTTCCGCCGCAACCGGATCGCCGAGAACGCCGCGGCAGAGGGAGGCGACTGATGCCCGACAAGTACGTCCTTCCGCCCGAGTGGGAGTGGCCGATCACGATCGCGCTGTTCATCGCGGGTGTGGCCTCGGGCGCGTACGCGACGATGGGGCTCATCCACTTCGCCGGCGACAAGCGGGACCAGCCCGTGGCCTGGCGGCTCGCGTTCATCCCGCTCCCGCTCATGCTCGTCGTGCCGCTCCTGCTCATCGTCGACCTCGGCCAGCCCGGCCGATTCCTCAATCTGCTGGTCACGAGCCCAGGCGCGGCGGAGCGTCCCGGCCCGCTCATGTTCAACCCGAACTCACCGATGAACTGGGGCTCGTGGGCGATGGTGATCTTCGGCGCGTTCGCCGCCCTCGCCTTCGCCGACGCCCTCCATCACACCGGGCGGATGCGGCTCGACTGGCTCGACGGTCTTTCGCACAACATCGTGGTGCTCGCGATCGGCGAGCTCCTCGCGCTCGTCGTCTCCGGCTACAGCGGCGTGCTCGTGAACGTGACGAATCAGGGCGTCTGGTCGGACACGTGGCTGATGGGCGCGCTGTTCATCTGCTTCAGCGAGCTCTCCGGGATGGCCGTCGCGCTCCTCGTCAGCGATCGGATGGGTGCGCTCCGCACGTCAGCGGCGCTCCGCACGGCGCTCTTCTACGCGGCCGCCGTCAGCACCATCGTGCTCGTGCTGTTCCTGGGCAGCCTCGCGACGCAGCAGGACGGATCGCTGAGCGCCCTCATCGCGAGCCTGCATGAATTCGTCGGACCCGTGTTCTGGATCGGCGCGGTCGGCCTGGCTCTGCTCGTGCCGCTCCTCGCCTTCGGGCCGCGCCGGTTGATCCCGGTGCCGAACGCATCGCTCTCGCTCATCGCGCTCCTCGTGCTCGTCGGGGTGCTCGCGTTCCGGTACGCCGTGTTCTTCTCCGCGATCTCCTTCGTCCAGAGCTGACGGTCCCGACGCAGCTCGAGTACGACGAGGCGCGCGCCCGCTGGCGAGAGCTGGCCGGTGACGACCCGGGCCTCGGTCCGATCGCCGCGTTCCACGAGGAGCGCCTCGCGGCGCTCGCCACGAGTCCGGCTCCGGATATCGCGCTGGATCTGACTCCCGACGCTGCGACCGCGGGGATCGCCGCGGGCCGCCCGCTCCTCGGCGAGGGTGCGCTCACCTGCGAGACCGAGGATGTCGCGGCGGAGCTCCGCCGGCTCGCCCGCAACCTGAGCGACACGAGCGTCGAAGGGTCTCCGGGCCAGCGAACGGCAGAGCGGCTCGCGGCCAGCGAGCTCGACGTCGGCCCGCTCCTCGACGACGCGCTCAATGGGGACGCCGAGGCCATCGCGCGCGCTGCGGCCGCCGGCGACTACGACCCGACGGCGTTCGCGCAGCTGCTCGAGCTCGCGCTCCAGCCGGTGCTGTGGGAGGCGGCCGCGCGGTGCGCCGCGCTCACCGACGTCGACCGGTGGGATCGGGGCTTCTGCCCGGTGTGCGGCGCGTGGCCGGCACTCGCGGAGCTCGTCGGCGCCGAGAAGCGCCGGGTCCTGCGCTGCGGCCGCTGCGGGTCCCGGTGGTCGTGGCTCGTGCTGCTCTGCCCGTATTGCGGCAACGACGATCACCGGAGCCTCGGCACGCTGCTGCCGGAGGATGCGTCCTCACCGTCGGCGTCGGGCGAAGCCCGATCAAAGGACCGTGTCGACGTCTGCGAGCGGTGCCACGGCTATCTGAAGTCGGTGGCCACGTTCCACTCGGTCCCCACGCCGCAGCTCGCGGCGGAGGACGCCGCCAGCGTGCACCTGGACGTCGGCGCGCGCGAACGCGGCTATACGCGGCCGGGAACGGTGGACCTCGAGACCGCGGGCATCCCCCGACTCGTCCGCGAGGGCCGCGTGCGCGCGGGCGGGGACTAGCTCAGCGGCTTCGGTGAGCTGTAGCTCGGCTCGTACGAGCTCGCGGCCTTGCCGTTGCCGGTGCCCGACGTCGAGTCCCAGCTCGACATGTTGTCCGAGCGGATCTTGTCGACCCGCTCGCTCAGCTTCGCGCGGGCCTGCTCGCCGCTGAACGGGGTCATCAGGAGCGCGATCGCCGCGCCGACGATCGCCCCGGCGAGGATCCCGAGGGTGAACGCCGAGAAGAGCGCGGTATCGTCGTGGCCGCCGCTTGCCTTCCGAGCCTGCTTGCGACCCTCCGCGAGCATCTCGTCGATCCGCTTGCTCGCCTGCGAGCGCAGGTCTTCGAACACATCGTCGAGCTTGAGATCCTTCAGCGCGTTCATCCGAAACTCCCTTACGTGGCGACTTCGCCGGGTCGACTAGTCCGCAGGACCGGTGCCAGGCTTCCCGCTCGTCTGCCCGGTCAACGAGGCCTCGACGAATTGTTCGATGTCGCCGTCGAGCACGCGCTGGACGTCCCCCACCTCCACGCCGGTGCGATGGTCCTTCACCAGCGTGTACGGGTGCAGGACGTAGCTGCGGATCTGGCTTCCCCAGTCGGCTGCACGCATCTCGCCGCGCTCCTTGGCCTGCTCGGCCTCCTGTTCGAGGACGCGCTGTTCGAGGAGCCGCGCCCGGAGGACCCGCATCGCGATGTCTCGGTTCTGTAACTGGGATCGCTCGTTCTGCGACGCCGCCACGATGCCCGTCGGCAGATGGGTGATCCGAACGGCCGTCTCCGTCTTGTTCACGTTCTGGCCGCCCGCACCGGTGCTGCGATACGTGTCGATGCGCAGCTCGTCGGGACGGATGTCGACCTCGGTCTCGGTCTCGACCTGCGGCGTCGGGTCGACGAGCGCGAACGATGTCTGCCGGCGCTTCTGGAAATCGAACGGCGAGATCCGCACGAGCCGGTGCGTCCCGCGCTCGTGCTTCAGGTAGCCATAGGCGTACTCGCCATCGATCGAGAGGGTCGCACTCTTGAGGCCCGCCTCTTCGCCGGGCGTGCTCTCGAGCAGCTCCGCGCGGAAGCCGCGCCGCTCGGCCCAGCGCAGGTACATGCGCACGAGCATCTCGGCCCAGTCGGCCGCGTCGGTGCCGCCCACGCCGGCGCTGATCGCAAGGAACGCCGGCCGTTCGTCGTACGGGCCACCGAGCTGCGCCTCGAGGCTCGCCGTCGCGACCTCCAGCTGCAGCGCGCCGAGGTCCGCGGCAAGGTCGTGCGCGATCGCGGCGTCCTCGTCCGCGAGCGGCAGCATGTCGGTGATCTCAGCGGCCCGTGCCCGGAAGCCGTCCCAGCGTTCGACGCGCCGCCGTGCGGTGTCGAGCTTCTTCAGGACCGTCTGAGCGCGCTGGCGATCTGACCAGAGGTCGGGCGCGGAGGCGTCGGTCTCTAGCCGCGCGACCTCGCGTCGCGTGTTGTCGAGGTCAAAGGAACACCGCCATCCGGTCGATGCGCTCGCGGAGTGACGCGAGCGCGCCAAGGTCGATCGCCATCAGCGGTGGTCGGCTAGCGCTTGCGCGGACGTTCGAACGTGGTCGTGACCGGCTGGGCCACGGGAGCGAGCTTGCCTGCGGCGAAGCTCACGAAGGTCACGCACGGGCAGTAGGTGTTGCGCGGGCAGCGCGGGCAATCCCCATCGCAATCGAGGGTCGCGCCGTAGCTGCACTTCAGGCAGTTGTCCTCGCAGACGATCCATTCCTTCATGCGAGACTGTCCTCTCTAGACGCAGTTCGGGCACGCGGGAGCCGTCTTTCACGCCCCAGAGACCGTTTGG
>DATJHW010000134.1:0-27911 GCA_035493615.1 Saccharimonadales bacterium (SeqCode)
ACAGCGTGGACGACTACGTCACCGTCGTGAGCGAGTTCGCGGGGATCGCGAGCGTCGTCGCGTACGAGCTCAACATCTCCTGCCCGAACGTGAAGGGCGGCATGCTCTTCGGCTTCGACCCCGATCTCGCGGGCCAGGTCAGCGCGGCGGTGAAGCAGGAGACCGACAAGCCTGTGATCGTGAAGCTCACACCGAACGCGCCCGATGTCGTGGCGGTCGCCCGCGCGATCGAGCAAGCCGGCGCCGACGGGATCACCGCGATCAACACCGTGCTCGGGATGCGCATCGATACCAAGAAGCGGCGGCCGATCCTCGGCACGGCCAGCGGCGGGCTCTCCGGCCCGGCGATCCGCCCGATCGCGGTGCACATCACCTATCAGGTCGCGCAGGCCGTCTCGATCCCGATCATCGGCGCCGGCGGCGTGACGAGCGCCGAGGACGCGCTCGAGTTCCTCATGGCCGGCGCGTCGGCCGTGCAGGTCGGGACGGCGACGTTCGCGGATCCGCTGGCCCCGCTGCGGGTGATCGAGGGCCTCGCGGCGTACGTGCGCGCGAACGGGCTGTCGTCGATCCGCGACGTGATCGGCATCGCGCTCCCTCGGAGAGAGCAGGCGGACTAGCTGCGTCGCGGTCACACTGTGACCGTGCGCCACCTGACGATCGCGGTCGCGCTCCTTCTGTCCTGCAGCGCGCCAGCGCCGGTGGCGCGGCCATCGCCTTCGGCGACAGCGTTCCAGACGCCCTCCGCTGTAGCGACGGCATCGCCCTCGCCGTCTCCGGCGTTCCGGGATCTCACGGTGTCGGCGGCGGGAGAGCTTCGTGGTGAGCATGCGCTCGTCCTCCAGCTGCTCACCTCGTCGACCGCGGGCGTTCCGTCCAAGCCGCGGCTGTGGGACGTCCCGCTCGACGGATCCGCGCCGCGTCAGCTCGTGGCATATACCCGGGGGCCCCAGGGCTTCACTGATTTCGACGGATTCGACTTCTCACGCCAGCTCTCGTCGGATGGCCGGCAGCTCGTGCTCGCTGATCCGGAGGACATCGCCGGTTCGGGGCTGATCGTCATCGACCTCATCGCGGGGACCGCGCGGAAGATCGCGATCGGGACGGGAAGCGATCAGCCGGCGTGGAGTCCCGACGCGCAGCGCATCGCCTACCGGGGATTCTCGATAACCGGCCCGTACCAGCAGGATGCGGGCATCTGGACCATTCCATCGACCGGCGGTCAGCCGACGCAGGTCGTGACGAGCGACCTGAAAGCCGGCTCCGGAGCGATGACCCTCTATGGCTGGACCGAGGACGGATCGGGTGTCTTCTTCGGTCCGGACACGAGCACGCTCAGCCTGGTCGACGTCCGGAGCGGCCACGTGACGCGGGCCGGAGACCGCACGTTCGGTATCGCCATTCGTTCGAAGCGCCCATCCGTGGCGATCGTGTTCGACGAGACGGCGCCGCGCGACCCTCTCGTGGGCCGCGTCGAGGTGCGCGCGACCGCGCTCGCGTCGCCGACGGTCGTCGCACGGTATGGACCGAACGACGGGTCATTCCTCACCTCGCCGCGTTGGAATCCGAGCAGCGACGAGGTTCTGCTGTCATGGGCGTGCGGCGAAGGAGTCGCGCCAAAGCGCGAGCTTGTCATCGTGGATGGGGTCACCGGCCGGGAGCGGACACAGCCGGTACCCGACTGCATTCGAAGTGCGGCCTGGAGCGGGGACGGCACCAAGATCCTCTACTCCGATCTCCAGGCCGTGCGGTTGCAGCGGGCCGACGGCTCGAACGATCACGAGCTCTTTCGGCCCCCGCTGCCGACCGGGGCATCCCAGCAATACGTCGGCGCGATCATCGCCTTCGCGCGTCACTAGCGACCCGCTAGTCTCGCGGCGTGATCGCCGCCCGGCCCATCGCGTTCGTCGTCCGTCCCGGCTCGCCGCGCTGGATGCTGAGGCAGTGAAGACGACGCAGCTTCGCGACTACGCGATCAAGCCCGGCCAGCTCGATCGGTTCGTCGAGCTCTGGCGCACGAAGGTCCGTCCCGCGCGCGAGAAACAGGGTTTCGTGGTCGAGGGCGCGTGGAAGGTCCCGAGCGAGGAGCACTTCGTCTGGATCGTGAGCTACGACCGCCCCGACGGGTGGGAGGCGGCGAACAAGGCGTACTACGACTCGCCGGAACGCAAGGCGATGGATCCGGATCCCGCGACGCTCATCCTCTCGCAGCGCACCGCGTTCATCGACCGGGCCTAAGCGTGGACGTCCTCGCCTACGCCGGGGACTGGCTCCATCTGATCGTCCGCTGGCTGCACGTCACGGCCGCGATCGCGTGGGTCGGCGCGTCCTTCTACTTCATCGCGCTCGACCAATCGCTCCGACCGCCGCGACGCGAGGGCGCCGAGGCCGAGGGCGTCGGCGGCGAGGCGTGGGAGATCCATGGCGGCGGCTTCTATCGGGTCGAGAAGTACCGCGTCGCCCCTCGAACGCTGCCCGCGCCGCTCGCGTGGTTCAAGTGGGAGGCCTACACGACCTGGCTGACCGGCTTCGGGTTGATGGTCCTCCTCTATTACGTGGATCCATCGCAGTACCTGATCGACGCGAACCGGCCGCACTTCCAGGGCTGGGAGCTCGTGACCGCGAGCGTCGCGATCCTCATCTTCGGCTGGCTCGCGTACGACCTCCTCGCGCGCTCGGTCGCGAACGAGCGCGCGCTCACCGTCGCGATCGTCGTCCTCACGGTCGTCATCGCCGCCCTGTCCGGTTACCTGTTCAGCCCGCGGGGCGCGTTCATCCAGGTCGGGGCGACGCTCGGGACGTGGATGGCGGCGAACGTGTTCTTCGTGATCATCCCGGGACAGCGCGCGCTCGTCGCCGCGACGGCCGCCGGCACGGCGCTCGATCCCGGGCCGGGCCTCCGGGGCAAGCAGCGCTCCGTCCACAACAACTACCTGACCCTGCCGGTCCTCTTCGCGATGATCAGCCAGCACTTCCCGTTCACGTACGGTCACGAGAACTCGTGGGTCGTGCTGCTCGCGTTCATGGCGCTCGGCGCGCTCGTGCGCCACGCGTTCAACCTCCGCCATCAAGGCCGCCGGATCCGGCGCACGCTCGCGGTCGTCGGCGCGGGTGGCGTCGTGCTGATCGTCGCGCTGGCGCCGCAGCCGCAGGCCGCCGGCCTGACCGCGGCCGACTTCCCGGCGGTGCAGCAGGTATTCCGGGCCCGCTGCGTGACCTGCCACTCCAGCCATCCCACGAATCCGGGGTTCTCGGTCGCGCCGAAGGGCGTCATGTTCGACACCCAGGCCGAGATCGTCGCGAACGCGCAGCGCGCCTACGAGCAGGTCGTGGTCACGAAGGCGATGCCGCTCGGCAACGTCACTGGGATCACCGACGCCGAGCGCGACCTGATCGGCCGGTGGGTCCGGAGCGGCGCGCCCGCGCCTTAGCCGCGCTCCAGCCGGTCGCGGGCGATCGCGAGGAACTCGTCGATCCCGGTCGCGAGCTCCTCGTGGCGCGCGTTCCGCAGTCGCGCTTGCAGCACCGGCACGATCTCGGCGCGCGAGCGGCCGTTCACGAAGACGACGAACCGGAAACCGAACGTGCGCTCGTACTCCGCGTTGAGCAGCTCGAGCGTGCGCAGCGTGGACGGATCGGTCGTTCCGTCGTTCTGCTCGGCCGCGGAGCGCGCCGATAGACCGGTGACCGCGCCGATCCGCGGGTGGGCGTTCAGCACGGCGATCCGCTCGGCCTCGCTCATGCGGGCAATGACGTCGCGGGCGCGCGTGACGATCTCCGCGGGACCGCCGCCCTCGCCGACCCGCTCGGCGAGGACCGGCGCGCGCTCGAAGGCCTCAGCTACCCCGATAGGTGACACAGCCGAACGGCGTGACGAGCAGCGGCACGTGGTAGTGGCCGTCCTCGAGCCGCACCTGCAGCGCGACCTCTTCGAAGAATGGACCCTTGACGGCGAAGAGGAGGCGATACGAGCCCGCGGCGAGCTCCCGTCCGAGCTCCTTGATCCGGCCGTCGCCGTCGGTGTCGCCGCGCGCGACGAGCTCGGTCCCGTGATACAGCGACACGCGCACGCCAGAGACCGGACGTCCGATCGCGGTGTCGAGCACGTGCGTCGAGATCGAGGCCGTCATGGCCGCGGATGCTAGCCCTATCCTTGCTCCGCTCGTGAAGATGCTGAAGATCGTCGCCGGACCGTTCACGTTCCGGGCGCAGCTCGAGGAGGAACGCGCGCCGAAGACCGTTGCCGCGATCCGCTCGATGCTCCCGTTCAAGAGCAAGCTCGTGCATTGCAAGTGGAGCGGCGAGTCCACCTGGGTGCCGATGGGCGACACGAAGATCGGCGACGCGGGCGGGCTCGCGTTCGAGAACCACACCAGCCATCCCGCGCCCGGCCAGGTGCTCATCTATCCCGGCGGCATCTCCGAGACCGAGATCCTCTTCCCGTACGGCTCGACGCTCTTCTCGAGCAAGGTCGGTCAGCTCGCCGGGAACCACTTCGCGACCGTGATCGAGGGCAACGACAAGCTCGCCGAGATCGGGCGGCTCGCGTTGTGGGAAGGCGCGCAAGACTTCACCATCGAGCTCGCGTAGCCGCGTGGATCTCGCGATCCGCGGCGCGATCGTGATCTCCGACGGCGCGTATGCCCGGGACATCCTCATTCGCGATGGCCGGGTGGCGGCGCTCGTCGAGCCCGGGGCGTCGTCGGCCGGCGAGGAGATCGACGCGCACGGGCTCTTCGCGATGCCGGGGATCGTCGACGCCCACGTGCACTTCAACGACCCCGGACGCGCCGAGTGGGAAGGCTGGGCCAGCGGCAGCCGCGCGGCCGCGGCCGGCGGCGTCACGACCGTGATCGACATGCCGTTGAACTCGCTGCCGCCGGTGCTCGACGGCGCCTCGTTCGACGGCAAGCGCGCGGTCGCGGAGCGGACGTCGCTCGTGGACTTCGCCCTGTGGGGCGGGCTCGTCGGCACCGATCCGGTGCCCCTTCGCGAGCTCGCCGGTCGCGGCGCGGTCGGCGTGAAGGCGTTCCTTTGTGAGAGCGGAGTCGCCGAGTTCTCCGCGCTCGCCGATGCGGACCTCGAGCCGGCGATGCGGGCGGCGGCGTCGGCCGGCCTGCTCGTCGCGGTCCACGCCGAGGATGACGAGGTGATCCGGAACGCCACGGCGAAGGTGCGCCAGAGCGACCGGCACGATCCGTCAGCGTGGGTCGCGTCGCGACCGGCCGTGGCCGAGATCCGCGCCGCCACGAAGGCCTGTGCCGCGGCGCGGAAGACCGGTGTGCGGCTGCACATCGTGCACATGTCGTCGGCCGGCGTGCTTGGCGCGATCGGCCTCGCGCGTCAGGCTGGCACGGACGTGACCGTCGAGACCTGCGCCCATTACCTCACATTCGACGAGACGGACGTCGACGCGCTCGGGCCGCTCCTCAAGTGCGCGCCGCCGATCCGCGATGCGGCGAACCGCGATGCCCTGTGGGAGGCGCTGCTCGGCGGGCGCATCGACGTCGTCGCGTCCGATCACTCGCCCTGTCTGGCGGCGGACAAGGAGAAGGGACGATCCGACATCTTCGCGGCATGGGGCGGCGTGTCCGGCGTGCAGTCACTGCTGCCCGCCGTCTTCAGCGAGGCGCGCCGCCGCGCGACCGGCATGGACGCGCGAAAGGTCGCGGGCTTCGTCGCCTGGCGGCTCGCGAGCAGGCCCGCGGACCGGTTCGGTCTCGGCACGCGGAAAGGCCGCATCAGAGCGGGCGCCGACGCGGACATCGTGCTGTTCGATCCGGAGCGCGAATGGACGCTCGAGCCGGGCGCGGTGCTGACCCGGAGCGGCCTCACGCCGTACGCGGGCCGCCGGTTCAGCGGGGCCGTCGTGCGCACGCTCGTTCGTGGCCGCACCGTGTATCCCGAGCCGGACCGTGGCGCGGGCGGCCGGTTCGTGCCGGCGGACCGCGCGGCATGAGGATCACCGGCGGCACGGTGCTGTCGATGCGACCGGGCGATGCCCCGTCGGTCCGCGATCTTTGGATCGACGGGCAGCGGATCGCGGCGAGCGCCGGGGGCGAGACCATCGACGCGAGCGGCTGCTATGTCATGCCGGGGCTCGTGCAGACGCACATCCATCTCGTGCAGACCATCTTCCGCGGGCTTGCCGAGGAGCTCTCGCTGCTCGAATGGCTACGCGACCGCATCTGGCCGCTCGAGGCGGCGCACGATGAGGCGTCGCTCCGCGCCACCGCGCGGCTTGGGCTGCTCGATCTGCTGACCACGGGCACCACGACGATCCTCGACATGGGGACGACGCACGGCGGCGACGTGATCGCCGAGGAGCTCGTCGGGTCAGGCATCCGCGCGCGGTTCGGCCAGACGATGATGGACGCCGGAGATGGCGTGCCCACGGGTCTGCGCGAGACGACCGATGGGTCGCTGAAGGCGAGCGCGCGCCTCGCGAAGACCTGGGATGCTGCCGGGGACGGGCGCATCGGCTACGCGTACGCGCCGCGCTTCGCGCTCTCGTGCACCCGCGAGCTGCTCGAGGCCGTCGCGGACGTCACCGAACGGCTCGGCCTCACGATCCACACCCACTCCAACGAGAACACGGCGGAGCGCGCGCTCATCGAGCGCGCGACCGGGCAGGCGCCGATGGCGTACCTCGAGAGCGTCGGGCTCGTGAACGCCCGCAGCGTCATCGCGCATGGCGTGAATCTCGACGAACGCGAGGTCGCCATCCTCGCCGATCGCGGCGCCGCCATCACCCACTGCCCGTCGTCGAACCTGAAGCTGGGCAGCGGCATCGCGGATGTCCGCGCCCTCCGCGACCGTGGGATCACGGTCGGCGTCGGGGCCGACGGCGCCGCGTGCAACAACCGGCTCGACGGCTTCGATGAGCTGCGGCTCGCCGCGCTGCTGGCCGCGTCGCTGCACGGTGCAGGGGCGCTGTCGGCCTGGGACATCCTCGTGATGGGAACCCGTGACGGCGCGCGCGCGTTGCGCATGGATGACCGGATCGGGACCCTTGAGGTCGGGAAGTCCGCCGACCTCATCGTGCTCGATCCGTCGCGGCTGGCGGGGCCGGCCGGCGACCCGGCGACCCGGATCGTGTACGGCGGCGGCTCTCGCGCGGTCCGCGACGTGATCGTCGACGGGAAGGTGGTCGTACGGAATTTCTCGTCACTCACGTTCGACGGAGCCGAGGTGCGCGCTCGCGCGGCCGAGGCGCTTCCCGCGCTCGCTGAGCGCGCCGGCATCTGATCCGCCGAGGTGGACGAGGTGGTCGTCGCGACGGTCGACAGCGAGCCGGTCGCCGAGCTCATTGCCGACCGGCTGCGCTCCGACGGGATCCCGGCCCGGGTCCGGTTCGATTCTCAGATCGGCATCCCGCGACAGATCGCGCCTGCGGGCCTCGGCTTCGGACCAGGCGCGTTCCGCGTGGCGGTGCTCGCGAGCGATGCCGGCCGGGCACACGATCTGCTCGCCGAGGCGGAGCCGCTGCGGCGTCGCCGGAGTCCGGCGTTCCGCGCGGTCGCGCTCGTTCTGCTCATCGCGTTCGTACTGGTGTGGGTGCCCGGCGTTCTCGACGAGCTCCGCGCGTTCTTCGATCTGGGGCGCTAGGCCGGACCGGCTAACGGAGCCACGTCCGCGGCGTGACCAGCTTGATGCTCGGTGCCTCGCCGGCCAACGCGTCGTCGATCCGTCGGACGGTGAAGTCGCTGATCGGCCGCGGCAGGGCGCCCCGCGCGAACCATCCGAGCTCGCTGATCTCAGCGGGATCGGTCACCGTGGGTTTGGGCGAGTCGACGGCGAGCCGGGCACGAAAGACGAAGTGGTGCCCACCCGTGGTACCCCACGCGGGCTCCCAATAGATGCCGCTCAACCCACGCAGCTGCAGCGTGACCCCGGTCTCCTCGCGTGCCTCGCGCAGCGCGGCCGCCTCCGCTGACTCGTTCTGCTCGAGGATGCCGCCAGGGACCTCCCAGTTCCGCTCGCCGTACGTGTGATGCACGAGCAAGAGCTGTCCGGCCGGGTCGACGATCACCGATGACGAACCGAGCGGGATCGGTACGCCGTACGCGTGCACCGGCAGGCCGGCTGCGGCCCACGCCGCGAATCCGCCGATGACATCGGTGGTATCGCCCAGGCCGAGCTCGATGAGCCGCATGGCCGCGAGGCTCGACGAGTAACCCTCCTGACAGATCAGGATGAGCCGGTCTTCCTTGCCGGCCAACGCCGGCTCCTGCGCGCCGGATCCCGGGTCAACACGCCACTCGAGGACGTTCAGCGGCGCGTGCACCGATCCGGGGATCCAGCCATGGCGCTCGCGCAGATCGCTCGCGCGCACGTCCACGAGCGTCCACCCTTCGAGCATCCGCGCGGCTGCCTGCTCGGCGCTGAGTCGACGAAGTCGAGACTGCGCGGCGGCGAGCACATCGTTGATCGTGCGGCGCGGCATCGACGTCATGGTCTACCTACAATCCCGCCCGGGTGCGCTGGGCGGCTGTGACCTCGACCAGGGGAGGACGAATGCTGCGCCGGACGACGTTCGCCATCATCGCGGTCATCGCGCTGACCTCGCTGGGTCCGTCACCGATCGCGAGCGGGGGCTCGATCCCCCAGGACACCCAAACCAATACCCAGTACGCGAGCAGCGGCTCGAGCGTCACGTCGGTGAGCGCCACCACCCAGAAGGTGAGCTGCTACACGCCCCTCGTGCCCTTCGCCACCAGCGACGGCCCGAATGACGGCTACACCGGCGAATCCGCGTGCCCCGGCGCCACGACCGGTGAGGACCCGGGGCCCTATCCGACGCAGGCGGGCGCGAATCCCGGCTACCCCGCGGTGTCACCGATGCTGGCGAAGGACCACTCTGAGTCCGATATCCGCGTCGACCCGCTCGATCCGATGCATCTCATCGGCACGTCGAAGTGGTTCGTGAGCGCGGAGGGCTACAACCACCTCCTCGGCTTCTACGAATCGTTCGACGGCGGCGCGACCTGGCCGGTCCAGGGTCACATCCCCGGGTACGAGGGCTGGACCGACAATACCGATCCGGTCGGCGCATTCGACACCTACGGCAACTTCTACGTGCTGAACCTGCCGTACCAGTTCTTCTACAACGCGAATGACACCCACAACTTCGCGATCAATCGGAACAAGGAGCCGAACCCGAGCGTGCCCGCCGAGGCCATCGCGGTGTCCGTCCGGCGCCATGGTGCCGGTGCCGCAAGCGACTGGATCGTCACCCACAATGGCCGGCCTGACCTCGTCGCCTCGTACCCGAACAAGGGCAACGAGCCGGACAAGCAATGGATCGCGATCGACCGCAACCCCGGGAGCCCGTTCGTCGATCGGATCTACGCGATGTGGGTCGACTTCACGGGATGCTGCACACCGCATGCGGTCGTGTCCTGGGCCACAGCGAACGCCGACGGCACGCACAGCGACTGGTCGACCCCTGTCCCGATCCCGAACGGGCCGAACATGCCACAGGGAGCCACCTACCTGCTGCCGCACGTCGCCGCGGATGGATCCCTCTGGACGACCCTCACGAACGGCGGGCCGGCGCACCAGTACGCGTCGGACAAGATCGTCATCGCGCGCTCGAATGACGGCGGCGTGACCTGGTCCTTCGTGGGCACCGTCGCCGACAAGATCGTCGCCCCACCCTTCGTCTACGCCAACACGACCTTCCGCGACGGGATCCTCGACAGCTTCGCGGTCGGACCGAACAAGGTGCGCGACCATTACCCGCTCTACGTCGCGTACGAGGACGCCGGCGAAGGCGTCACGAGCGTCCTGCTCACCGCCTCGTACGACGATGGCGCCACCTGGACGGCCCCGTTCCGGGTGAACGACAACCCCGCGCCGGCCGACGCGTTCCAGCCCACCGTGACGACCGCGGCGAGCGGGACCGTCGGTGTCGCGTTCTACGACCGGCGCCTGGCGTGTCCGACGGCCGGCGCCGAGGCAACTGCGGCCGGCATCGCGCTCGACCAATCCAACCCGAATTACGCGGCGACCCCGCCCTACGGCGCGACGAACTACTGCGTGAACGCGAGTGTGCAGTTCTACGCCGCCGACCTCACCCCGAGGGGACACAACATCCGCCTGAGCGCCCACACGTTCGATCCGCAGCTCAACGCGCCGCACACGAGCTGCCCGACCTGCACGACGACATTCATCGGTGACTACTTCGGCTTCGACACCGCGGGCACGACCGCGTTCTTCACGTTCGTGTCGACGTACGACGACGGAACGAACCCGGCGCACTACCAGCAGCAGATCGTCGCCTCGCTCACGATCCCGTGATCGAGACCGCGGGAGGCCTCCGGACGGGGCCTCCCGCGGCCTATAGTCCGCGCAGGGCGTGAACGTCGACATCGCGCGCACCCTGGATGACGCGCTGGCCCTCATGGTCGAGCGGCCCGAGGCAGAGATCATCAACGGGGGCACCGACCTGATGGTCGAGATCAACTTCGGACGCAAGCGGCCCGGCGCGATCGTCGCGATCGATCGGATCCAGGAGCTGCGCCGTCTCTCGGTGGACGCCTACGTGACCATGGGCGCGGGCGTGACCTTCACGACGATGCTCGAGCGTGATTGCGGGTCGGTCGCCCTCCGCGAGGCTGCCCGCACCGTCGGATCCCCCCAGATCCGCAACGCGGCGACCATCGGCGGCAACGTCGCCACGTCATCGCCGGCCGGCGACGCCCTTCCGGTGCTGATGGCCCTGGACGCGTACGTCGAGCTCCGCTCCAAAGGCGAACGGCGCAGCGTGCGATTCGCGGAGTTCATGACCGGGCCGAAGAAGAACGTCCGGGCCCGGCACGAGCTCGTCACGCGGATCGGCTGGGAGCACGCGGGGCCGGCCCAGGTGTTCATGAAGGTCGGCACGCGCAACGCGATGATCATCGCGGTCGCCGGCCTGGCCCTCGTGGCCGACCGCGCGCGTAAGCGCGTGGGCATCGGCCTCGGCTCATGCGGCCCGACGATCCTCCCGGCGCCCGAGGCGGCGTCCTTCGCCGAGGGCCTGTTCGACGAAGCGGGCTGGCGCCCGTTCGTGCCCAGCGATCCGGCGTGCGCGGAGTTCGGCGCGAGGGTGGCCGCGGCCGCCAGGCCGATCGACGACGTGCGCGGCACGGCCGCCTACCGCCGCCACGTGCTCGCGGTCATGGGCGCTCGGGCGCTCGCGCGCGTCGCGCGGATCGCCTGATGCGCGTACAGCTTGTCGTGAACGGCGCGACCCGGGCGGCCGAGGCGCGGGACGGCGAATCGCTCCTCTCGTTCCTGCGGGAAGAGCTCGAGCTCCCCGGCAGCAAGAACGCATGCGAGCAGGGCGAGTGCGGCTCGTGCTCGGTGACGCTCGATGGCGCGCTCGTGTGCAGCTGCCTCGTGCTCGCCGCCGCGTGCGCAGGCAAGACGGTCGAGACCGTCGAAGCGTTCGCCGCCGACGGAAAGCTGCTTCCGCTGCAGCAGGCGTTCCTCAAAGCCGGCGCGGTGCAATGCGGCTTCTGCACCCCTGGACTCATCGTCGCCGCGAACGCGCTCCTGGCGCGCAACCCGGAGCCGACCGATGCCGAGATCCGTGAGGCCCTCTCGGGGAACATCTGCCGCTGCACCGGCTACGGCAAGATCCTCGAGGCGGTCCACGCGGTCGCGAGGGGCACGCGGGCATGACACTCACGCGCGAGCGCGTCCGCGGGATCGTCGGCGAGTCGGTCGAGCGGCCGGACGGCCCGCCGAAGGTGAAGGGCGAATTCGAGTACGCGAGCGATCTCTGGGTGCCGGGCATGCTGCATGGGGCGACGCTCCGCAGCCCGCACCCGCACGCGCGGATCGTCTCGATCGACACGGCGAAGGCCCGCTCGCTACCCGGCGTCCGCGCCGTCCGCACCAACGCCGACCTGCCGAACGCGGAGCTCTACGGCTTGATGAAGAGCGATCAGTACCCGCTCGCGCGGAAGAAGGTGCGGTTCCTCGGCGAACCGGTGGCGATCGTCGCCGCGGATGACGCGCAGACCGCCCGTGACGCGCTGAAGCTCATCACCGTCACGTACGAGCCGCTTCCACCGATCACCGATCCGATCGCCGCGCTGCAACCGGACGCCCAGCCGATCCACGACCGGGGCAACGTGATCGACGCGGTGCATTTGGTCCACGGGGACCCATCCGTGCGCGCGGACGTCGAGGTCTCCGGCGAGTACGAGCTCGGCATGCAGGATCAGGCCGCGCTCGGGCCCGAGGCCGGCCTGGCAATTCCCGATGACGACGGCGGCGTGACGCTGCACATCGCGACCCAGTGGCTGCACGAGGACCTGCGGCAGATCGCCCCGTGCATCGGTCTCCCCGAGGACAAGGTGCGCCTGGTGATGTCGGGCGTCGGCGGCGCGTTCGGCGCGCGCGAGGACGTCACCCTGCAGATCCATCTCTGCCTGCTCGCGCTCGCGACCAAGCGGCCCGTGCGGATGACGTACGGCCGCGAGGAGTCGTTCTACGGCCACGTGCACCGCCATCCCGCGCGGCTCTTCTACCGGCACGGCGCCACGAAGGAGGGAACGCTCGTCTCGGTGCGCGCGACGATCGTCCTCGATGGCGGCGGCTACGCCTCGTCGAGCCCGGCGGTCATCGCGAACGCCGCGTGCTTCGCGGCCGGCCCGTACCGGGTGCCGAACGCCGAGGTCTGGAGCATCGGCGCGTACACGAACAACCCGCCGACCGGCGCGATGCGCGGCTTCGGCGCGGTGCAGACCTGCTTCGCGTACGAGGCCCAGATGGACAAGCTCGCGGCGAAGCTCGGGATGGATCCGATCGCGCTGCGGATGCGCAATGCGCTCGTCGATGGCGACGAGATCATCACCAGCCAGCCCGTGGTCGGATCCGAGCCCGTCAGCGAGGTCATCCGCCGCGCGAACGCGCTCCCGCTGCCGCCCGAGCACCGTGCCTCGGCCATCGAGCTGCCGGGCGGCGCCGGCAATCTCACCCTCGGCGAGGGGGTGGTCCGCGGCGTCGGCTTCGCCGCCGGATTCAAGAACGTGTGCTACTCGCACGGCTTCGACGACTCGTGCGACGCGCGCGTTCGGCTGGAGCGCGACGCGGATGGTCCGGTCGCCCACGTGCATACGGCTGCCGCCGAGGTCGGGCAGGGCGTGGTCACCATCCAGCTGCAGATCGCGCGGACCGAGCTCGGGATCGAGCGCGTGATCGTCGACAACGCCGACACGCAGATCGGCTCGGCCGGGTCGAGCTCCGCGTCGCGGCAGACGTGGATGACCGGCGCCGCCGTGAAGGCCGCCTGCGATCTGGTGAACGCGGAGCTCGACCGCCGCGCGCGCGACCGCCGGATCGCACGCGACCGGCTGGAGGACCTGCTCGACACGCCCGTCGAGCATCGGATCACCTACCGCCACAGGCCGACCGAGTCGCTCAACGACGTGACCCAGAACCACGGCCACGTCGCGTTCCTGTTCGCCGCGCACCGGGCCAGCGTCGACGTCGATCTTGGGACCGGGCTCGTGAGCGTGGTGCAGGTCGCGACGGCGCAGGACGTCGGGAAGGCCATCAACCCCGTCGCGGTGATCGGCCAGATCGAGGGCGGGATCGCGCAAGGGCTCGGCCTCGCGGTCATGGAGGAGGTGATCCTGAAGGACGGCGCGGTGAAGAACGCGTCGTTCACCGATTACCTGCTCCCGACCGCGCTCGATATGCCGCCGGTGGTCACGGACGTGATCGAGCATCCACATCCCGACGCGCCGTACGGCGCGAAGGGCGTCGGTGAGCCGCCGACCATCTCGAGCACTCCCGCGATCGTGGCCGCGATCCGCGCCGCGACCGGGCGCGAGCTGAATCGCGTCCCGGTCCGTCCGGACGACATCGTGTTCGGCACGGTCGCGCGATCGGGCTGGGCTATCGTCGCGGGCATGGATCCCCGGGCGGCGAAGCGGGCATGACGACCGAGCTGGCACCCGACCTGGTCGCGGTCTACCTCGAGGCGACCTGCGCGCTCATCGAGGCGGAGCTGAAGGCGCTCGGTGACGACGCCAGCTGGCACCAGGCGAGCGGCGAGTGGTGCGCCCGGGAGGTCGTCGGCCACCTCATCGAGGCGGAGAAGCGCGGCTTCGCCGGACGGATCCGGATCATCCTGGCCAACGACCGTCCGACGCTCGAGGCGTGGGACCAGGACGCGGTCGAGAAAGAGCGCAACGACTGCGCCCGCGTCACGGACAGCCTGTGGATGGAGTTCATGGGTCTCCGGCACGACTCGGTGAACCTCGTGAAGTCCCTGACGCCGACCGACCTCGACCGGAGCGGCCTCCATCCGAAGGTGGGCGAGCTCAAGGTGCGCGGGCTGCTCCATGAATGGATCTCGCACGACCGCAACCACACCAAGCAGCTGCTCACCATCGGCCAGGAGCGGGTGTGGCCGTTCATGGGCAACTCGCAGCTGTTCAAGGGAGAGTGACGACGAGCTGATGCCGATCCACCTGCGCGCGCAGCCGGGCGACTACGCCGAGGCGTGCCTGCTGCCCGGCGATCCGCTCCGCGCGAAGTACATCGCCGAGACCTACTTCACCGACCCGAAACAGGTGAACGGCGAACGCGGCCTGCTCGGATTCACCGGCACGTACGAGGGCACACGTGTTTCGGTGCAGGGGACCGGAATGGGCAGCCCGGGTGCGACGATCGTGTTCGAGGAGCTCATCCAGCTCGGCGTGAAGACGCTCATCCGCGTCGGCACGTGCGGCGGCCTGCAGCCTGGCCAGAAGCTCGGCGACACCATCGTTGCGATCTCCGGAGTGTCGGCAGATTCGACCGCGGCGCACCTGGTCGGGAACGAGCCGCACGCGCCGACCGCGAGCTGGGAGCTCAGCCACGCCGCCGTGCACGCGGCCGAGGCGTTGGGCCAGCCGGTCCAGGTGGGCCCGGTCGCGTCGAGCGACCTCTTCTACAACCCGGACGAGGGCCAGTACCTGCGCTGGTCGAAGCGCGGCGTGCTCGCGGTCGAGATGGAGGCCGCGGCGCTGTTCACCGTCGCGGCGCTGAAGGGCGTGCGCGGCGGCTGCCTGCTGCTCGTGTCGGACATGGTCATCGACGGGACGTTCACCCGGATCAGCGACGAAGCGATGCGCGCCGCGGTCGATCGGATGACCCGCATCGCGCTCGCCGTCGCGACCGGGCAGCGGGCGCCGATGCCCGCGGCAAAGGGGTAGGGACGCTCCAGCTCGAGACGCTCAGGGCAGCGCCGAAGGTGCTCCTCCACGATCACCTCGACGGCGGCCTGCGACCGAAGACCGTCGTCGAGCTCGCGAAGGAGCTCCGCTACGACGGGCTGCCCACGACCGATCCGGCCGAGCTCGGCCGGTGGTTCCACGCGAGCGCCGCGTCCGGCTCGCTGCCGCTCTACCTCCGCGGATTCGCCCACACGATCGCGGTGATGCAGACGCCCGACGCGGTCGAGCGGGTCGCGTACGAGTGCGGCGCGGATCTCGCGGCCGACGGCATCGTGTACGCCGAGATCCGGTACGCGCCGGTCTTCTCGACGCAACGGGGGATGAACCTCGAGCAGGTCGCCGCCGCGGTCGCGCGCGGCTTCGACCGTGCCGAGCGCGACCATCCGATCCTGCTGCGCCAGATCGTCTGCGCGATGCGCGACCGCACGGATTCGCTCGAGATGGCGGAGCTCGCGGTCGCGTTCCGCGACCGGGGCTGCGTCGGCTTCGACATCGCCGGCGAGGAGGCAGGCCACCCGCCGAAGGTCCACCTCGAGGCGTTCCAGTACTGCCGCCAGCAGAACTTCAGCATCACGATCCACGCGGGCGAGGCGTTCGGGCCGCCGTCCATCTGGCAGGCGCTCCAGTACTGCGGCGCGCACCGGATCGGCCACGGCGTGCGGCTCGTGGAGGACATGGCCATCAGCGACGGCACGGTTGTCAAGCTCGGGCAGCTCGCGGCGTACATCCGCGACCACCGGATCCCGCTGGAGGTCTGTCCCTCCAGCAACGTCGACACCGGAGCGGTCCCAACGCTCGCCGAGCATCCGATCCGGTACTTCCTCGAGCAGAAGCTCCGCGTCACGGTGAACACCGACAACCGGCTCATGAGCGCGATCACCCTCTCTGAGGAATTCCGCCGCCTCTCCGCGACGCTCGGCCTCACGCTCGACGACGTCGAGCGCCTGTCGATCAACGCGATGAAGAGCGCGTTCCTCGGCTACGACGAGCGCGTCGCGGTCATCTACGACCGCATCAAGCCGGGGTACGCGAAGCTCCGCGGCGAACCGGCGCTCGCGTACTCGCTCCCACCGAGGGCATGATCGCGCTCGTCGTCGTCAGTGGGTTGCCCGGTACCGGGAAGTCCACCGTCGCCACGCACATCGCGCGCGCGCTCGGCGCGGCGCACCTGTCGAAGGACATCTTCGAGGCGGCTCTTTGGCGCAGCGGGATCACTCGAGAGTCCGGGGCCGGCTGGGCCGCCTACGAGCAGCTCGGTGCCGTCGCGGAAGCGCAGCTGCGCCTCGGCTTGCCGGTCGTACTCGACTCGGTGACGCCGAACGAACGCATCCGCTCCGCCTGGCGTGACCTCGCCGCGCGCGCGGGCGCCCGATTCGTCGCGATCGAATGCGTGTGCCCGGATGAGGGCCTGCACCGATCCCGTCTGGACGGTCGCACCAGGGACATCCCCGGCTGGCCGGAGGTCAGCTGGGACCAGGTCGTCGAGGTCCGATCGCGGTACGAGCCATGGACCGGCGACCGCCTCGTGCTGGATGCGACGCGGCCGATGAGCGACAATCTCGCCGCCGCCGAGGCATACGTGCGCGCCTAGGGCGAGGCGGCCTCGGCGACGTCCACGTCGACGTGCGCAGCGGAGCGGAAACCGCGCAGCCGGGGCGAGCGCAGGGCGACGGTCGCGACGCTGATCCCGACCAGGACCGCGTTGATCGCAGCACCCGCGGCCGGCCCGATGGAGGCGACGATCGCGCCGGTCTCGATCTGACCGGCGTTCGTCAGTCCGCGACTCGTCACCGTGATCATCGACATGACCCGGCCGCGGTACGCGTCGGCGGTCGCGAGCTGCGCGATCGTGTTGCGCATCGCGCCCCAGCCCGAGTCGGCCACGCCGAGCACGAACAGGACCACCATCGAGAGCGTGAACGACGTCGATACCGCGAAGCCGAGAAGGCCAGCGGCATAGAGGCCGCCGGACGCGATCATGAGCGCGCCCTTTCGCCGGACGTTGCCCGTCGCCACGAGGGCGATCGTGCCCACGATGGCGCCGGCGCCGACTGATGACAGGAGCAGGCCAAGACCTTCGGGCCCGACATGCAGGATGTCGCGCGCGAAGATGGTGACGAGCGCGCTGTTGTGGCCGAAGATCGAGAGGGCGGCTTCCGTCGTGAGGATGAGCGGCAGCACCGGGCTCTTCAGCGCGTATTGGATGCCGCCCCAGGCGGCGCGGCCGAGCGAAACGCGGGCTCCGCCAGCCGTCGCGAACTTCGTCCGGATCGCCAGGAGGGCGAAGATGATCGAGAAGTAGCTCGCCGCGTTCACGAAGAACGGGCTCGCCGGGCCCACCGTCGCGATGAGGATGCCGGCGATCGCGGGCCCGAGCAGCGTCGAGAGCCGGAAGATCACCGAGTTCAGCGTGACCGCGTTCTGGAAGTCCGCGCGCGGGATGAGCTGCGGATAGAACGAGTTCCGCGCCGGAGCGTCGAACGCCGACAGCGTCGAGTTCACGAAGCCGATCGCGTAGATGTGCCAGAACTGCACGGCGCCGGTCGCCACGAGCGTGCCGAGGATGACCGAGGTGATGACCTGGCCGCTCTGGGTGAAGAGCAGCAGCCGCTTGCGGTCGATCCGGTCCGCGAGCGCGCCGCCGAAGAGCGCGAGGGCGAGGATCGGCACGCCGCGGACGAGCCCGCCCAGGCCGAGGAGCAGGGGCGAGCTCGTGATGGCGTAGAGCAGGTACGTCGTCGCGGTCATCTCGATGAATGTTCCGATCTGCGAGACGCACTGCCCGATCCAGTAGAGCGCGAAGTCGCGGTGCCGTAGCGGCGACAGGCCGGGCAGCAGCTGCATCAGCGGGCTATTTGAGCCAGGCGATGTCGCCGAAGAAGAAGTTGTCGCCCGAGGCCAACGTCTTGATGGAGAAATCCTTCATCGACAGCTGGAAGAATGCCCCGGTCGAGACGTAGGCCAGGCTCGAGCCATCCACCGACCATGCGGGGAACGTGTCGTCGCCGGTCTGGGCGAGCGAGCGCAGCCCGGTGCCGTCGGGATTCACGATGAAGATCTCGGACGGGATCCCCAGGTGCGCGTTGTGGGGGAGGTACCCGTCGCTCGACTTCGGCGCGCTGTGGCCGGCCGCGCAGAACACGATCGTGTCGCTGTTCGGCGCGAACCGTGGCGACTGGATGTAGAAGAACGTGTCCTTGAACAGCACGTGCGCGTTCGTGCCGTCGGCGTTGGCGATCCAGACGTTGTCGTTCTGGCCGTCCTTCAGGTGGATGAACGCGATGAGCTTCCCGTCGCGCGAGATGGACGGGTCCGCCGCGTCGCTCAGCACCCGGACGCGCTCGCCGGTCTTCAGGTTCACCCGCTCGATCGTCGATTCGTTGCCGACGTACACGCCGTTCTTCACGATCGCCGCGTTGCGGTGGAAGTAGAGGAACGTGCCGGTCGGGTCGTAGCGCGGGGTGTCGTAGAACACGTTCTCGCTCTCGTGCGGCACCAACGCGTGGAGATCCGTTCCGTCGAGGTTCACGGCGTCGATGTCCGTGCCGAATCCGGTCTTCGGATCCGGGGCGGCCGTGAGCGCGAAGAGCAGCTGCTTGTGATCCGGGCTGAGCGACGGGAGGGCCGGTGCGGCCGTCGGCGGCAACGCGACGACGCGCCCGAGGATCCGTGCGGCGTCATCGAGGCAGAGCAGGCCGGCGGGGTTCGCGAGAATGAAGGTCGCCGTCGCGCAGGCCCCGGCGCCGCTCGGCGAGGGGGTCGCGTTCGGGCTGCACGACGCCAGCACGATGGCCAGCGCCGCGAGTGCGCGCTTCAGGCGATGACCTCGCCGGCGCTCTTCGCGCGCTCCCGCAGCCGGTCCTTCAGCAGATGCGATCGGCGCGCGTAGCGCTGCACCGCTCCGACGTACGCGGCGTGGGACCACGTGAGCGGAGCGACGGACATCGGGTCACCGGTGAGCGGGTGGACCTGCTCCGCGAGCACGCCGGACCGGTTGGCCTTGGTCGCGCACCACTCCAGGAGCTGCCGGGGCCGCTCGAGATCCGCGAGCGTCGTGGCGGTCGCGACGTGATGCTCGGCCATCCACAGCGTCGCGACGAACCACGGGTTCCCCGGAACGGTCGCGATGTCCTGGGACTGCTGGAAGTAGCTGTCGCTCTCGTAGCGGGCGAAGCCGCCGATCGCGGTCTTGACCCAGAGCCGCTCCTCGAGGGCGCGCATCGTCGCGACGACGCGCGGATCGTCCGCGGGCAGCATGCCGAAGAGGAAGATCCCGGCCATCGACATGTCGAGCGTGGGGTCCTTGGTGACGGTGCCGTCGGAGAGCACCATGACCGTGCGGACGAAGCGGCCACGGGCCTCGTCGAACAGGTGCGTGAGGGCGGCGGTCTTGATCTCGTCCGCGGCCGTGCCGTAGCGCCGCGAGAGATCGTGCTGCCCGAACGCCGCGGCGAAATCGCGCGCGGCGGACAGGCCCGCCCATACGGCCGCCGTCGTGAACGCGTGGATCCCCCGGCGCTCCTCCCAGAGATCGAACGACGGCGCCGGCAGCTTCGTCCGTGGCTCCCGATAGCTGGACATGAAGTCCGCGCCGGTCCGCACGAGCTTCCGGTAGAGCGGGCGGACGAATTCGATGTCCCGGTCGCGGTCGTAGTGCTGCCAGAGCGCCCAGATCGGCAGTCCGGTCTCGTCCTCCTGGATCGGCAGCTCGAGCCGGCCGTCCGGCGTGGACCAGGCATGCCACGTCGAGCCGACCGAGCCATCGGGGTTGTACTTGTGCAGCAGGTAGCCGTCGCGGGTCATGAGCTCGCCGCACAGGTAGAAGAAGCGCCGGGTGACCTCGCCGTAGCCGGCGAGGTCGAGCGCGTGCGCCACGAGCGCGCCGTCGCGGGGCCAGAGATAGGAGTACGTGTCCCGGTTGAACCGCAGCACATCGGAGTCGTTCCCGGCGATGATCGCGCCGCGGTTGTCGACCTGCGTCCGGATCACGAGCGTCGACTGCTTGTACAGGTGGATGAGCGGATCGGGCAGGTGGTCGGCGATCGTCTCGTCCTTGTTCGCCCAGAGGTTCCAGTAGTCGCCGGTGCGCGACAGGAACGAGCCGACCCCGCGTTCGCGCACGAGCTTGTCGAGATCGCGGACCTCGTCGTAGGTTTGGCCGGCGGCGATCACGAACGTCGCGGTCGCGAGCCCGTTCGCGGGCACGCGGAGCCCGAGCATGCCAACGCTGTCGATGGAGCCCTGCGCGACGAGATTCCGCGAGAGCTCGCCGTCCTCCGCGTCGCGCCAGGTACCTTCGCGGCCGAGCGCCTCCTTGAGGCCGATGGCGAACGACGTCAGTCCCGACTCGCCCTTCGCGTTCACTCCGCTGATCAGGAAGTAGCGGCGACCCTTGTAGTGGACGATCGCGCGTGTTCGGGGGTCGTAGAAGGCGGAGTCGCCGATGTCATTGCCCCAGAGGTGCGCGTCGAAATGCTGGAAGAGCCGGACATCGCGGTCGCCCCCCGTGACGTCCTCGACCGTGACCTCTTTCAGGTAGAGGTTGCGATCGAAGTCGACCGTATCCCGGCAGCGAAGGCGCACGCCGAGGCCGGCATGGCCGAGTGTGACCTCGCTGACCAGGGTCTCATGCGCGAAACGCAGGTCGCGCTCCCAGCCCTCGTCGTCTCCGGTCCACGCGAACCGGCCGTCCGCCCAGATGCCGAACCGGCACGGCTCGCCGCCGGTGTGATTCTCGAGGCCGACCTGCGGGTAATAGATGTCGCGAAGCTGATAGCGGCTATCGAACGTGACGAGGAGATCGCCGTTCCCGAGCGGTAGGTCGCGCGGCACGAACGGCTAGGCGCGCGTGGCCGCGAGGAACCGCCGCGCGTTCGCGACGAGCGCGGCGTGGTCGCCGCGCCCGAGTACGTCGCCCGGGACGAGCGGGCCGCCGATGCCGAATCCCACGACGCCCGCTTTCAGGTACTGCGGGATCTCGTCGTACTCGATGTTCCCCGTGGCGACGAACGGGAGGTGCTGCAGCGCTCGCCGCACGTTCGTGACGTACGCCGGCCCGCCGACCGTGGCGATCGGATAGATCTTGATGAAGTCGGCCCCAAGCTCCGCGGCCTTCACCATCTCGGTGGGGGTGAGCGTGCCCGGCATCGTGAGCGCGTCTCGCGCGCGGCCCGCGGCGATCATCTCGGGGATCAGGGCCGGGCTCACGAGGAAGCGGGCGCCCGCGAGCAGGGCCTCCTCGGCCTGCGCGCCCGAGAGCACTGTCCCGGCGCCGACGACCGCGCCGGTGTCGCGGAACGCGTCGTCGAGCGCGAGCGTGGCGATGAGCTCGAAGGCGTCCGGTACGGTCAGGGTGATCTCGACCAGCCGTACGCCGCCCTCGGCCACGGCGCGCGCCGCACGCTCGGCCAGCTCGGGTGACGCGGTGCGGATGACCGCCACGAGCCGATCTTCACCGAAGATCTTGAGCATGTCCCGCTTCGTGACGACCGGTCGTTGGGCGATGACCATAGGGTGATGCTAGCTCGCCGCGTCGGCCGTGATCAGGAACTCCGCATGCTCGATCATGCCTGCCGGGAGCTTGCCCCCGAGCGCCATCCGCACCGCGTCCTTCTTGTCCGCGCCCGACGCGAGGATCAGCACGCGTCTCGCGCCGCGCAGCGCGCGGAACGTGAGGCTCACGCGCTCCGGCGGCGGCTTCGCGGCATTCCGCACGCCGACCACCCAGTCGGTCGCCCGTAGCGCAGGGTTCTCTGGGAAGAGAGACGCCGTGTGGCCATCCTGCCCGATCCCGAGGAGCACGAGATCGATGGGCGCCTGCGCCACGATCGGGCCGTACAGAGCGGCCGCCTCATCGGGCCCAAGCTCACCCGCGATCCGGTGGACCGTCGCCGGCCGAGCGACGCGGAGGAGCGCGTCGTTCGCGAGATTGAAGTTCGTCTCCGGATGCTCGGGCGGCAGGCACCGCTCATCGCCGAACAGCACCGTCGTCCGGCCCCACCCGAGGTGCATCGCGGCGAGCAGGCTGTACGCGCGCAGTGGCGTCGTTCCGCCGGCGAGCGCGAGCCGCAGGCCCGGCGACGATCCCACCGCGTCGGCGACGATCGACGCGACCGCGGCCGCAAGACGCTCGGCATCCGGATAGACGATCGACCCATGCATCTTTTCTGAAAGGCAGCATACTTTTCAGCGGATGAGCATCGGATCGACCGTCGTCGAGGACATCTTCTCGCGCGCCGGGGCCTATCTCGAAGGACACTTCCTCCTTTCGTCGGGCTTGCACTCTCCCTTCTATCTCGAGAAGTTCCAGATCCTGCAGTGGCCCCAGGAGACCGAGCGCCTGTGCGCGGCGATCGTTGAATCCGCGCGCGGCCTTGACGTGCAGACGGTCGCGGGTCCGACGACCGGCGGCATCATCCTCGCCCATGAGGTCGCGCGCCAGCTGGGCGTTCGCGCGGTCTACGCGGAGCGCGCCGCGGACGGACGCGGCCGCGAGTTCCGGCGCGGCTTCCGCTTGAACCCGGGCGAGCGCGTGCTCGTGGTCGACGACATCATGTCGACCGGCGGCTCGGTGCACGAGACGATCGACGCGGTTCGTGCCAGCGGCGCGGAGGTCGTGGGGGTCGGGGTCCTGGTCGACCGGTCGTCCGGTCAGGCACGCTTCGAGGGCCTGCCGGTCATCGCCCTCTGGGACGTCTCCATCCCCACGTACGTACCGGAGGCGTGCCCGCAATGTGCCCAGGGGGTGCCGCTCGTCAAGCCTGGCACCACACCTGCACCGTTGATCCGGGCATGAAGGATCTTCTCAACATGGTTCGCACGCTCATCTGGCTCGCGTTCTTCGGCGCGATCTACCAGGAGCTCAAGAAGCCGGCCGAGGAGCGCACCTGGCACGGGAAGGTCGCGGGTGTCGTGCCCTACGACTTCCGGCTGCCCGACCTCGCGCGCGTGAAGGCGGCGTACTGGGCTCCCGATAGCGACGTGCTGTTCACCGAGCAGGTGGTCGGCGTCGGGTGGTCAGTGAACCTGCCGGTCGCGATGCGGAAGCTCTCCGAGATCGCGTCGCAGTACGCCGCGGCGATCCGGAGCCGGTCGGAAGGTGGACCTTCCGCGCCCGCCACTCGATGAACGCGGGCAGGTAGCGCTCCAGCGCATCGTCTGACCCCGGCTCGGGTGCGTCTCGTTCGGCGACCAGCGTCTTCTGCGACAACGCCCGCAGCGGGACCTTCGTGGAGATCTCGCCGGGCGTGGTCTCCCAGAACCCGTCGACCACGAGCCCCGCGGCCGCGCACGCGTTGATGAGATCCGAGATGCGGTGCCCGTACTCGAGCGTGGGCGCGTCGACCTTCACGCCCTCGAATTCCCAGGTCGGATCCTCGAACGCGATCGGACCGTCCTCGAAGTAGCTCTTCCGAAGCCGCCAGCCTGTCCCGGTCCAGGTGCCGTACATCCGCAGCGTGACCGGATGCATCGTCGACGCCCGGTAGACCCCGCCCGCCGCGAGCACCCGCCCGACCTCCCCGATGACGCGCGCGGCGTCGGGGACGAACACGATCGAGTGGCTGTGCCATACGAGGTCGAACGATCCCTCCGTGAACGCCGACAGATCCCGCATATCCCCCTGGACCAGCCGAACCTTCACGTCGCGCGAGCGCGCGAGCTCGCGCACGGTCTTCAGCTGGCGGGCGCTGATGTCGAGCACCGTCGTGTCCGCCCCGAGCTCGGCGAACAGGACCGCGTGCCAGCCGCCGCCGCCCGCGAGCGCGAGGACACGCTGGCCGCCGATCGGCAGGCCCGCCAGGCGATCGTTCGGATCGAGGAACCGTCGCTTGGCCGCCGCGGTCTTCGGCGGCGTGCCCTGTGGACGGGTGTACGGAATCCCTGCGGCCGCCAAGCGGTCCCACATCCGTTGGTTGTGCGCGGCGACGTCGTCGACCGCGATACGCCGCCGCTTCACCGGCGGACGGTCAGGATCGCGTGGCGTCGTCGATGATCTCGCGGAGACGGCGAAGCCGCGCCGCACGATCGTGAGCGAACCGCTCGATGCCCGCGAGCAGATGCTTCGGCGAGAGGTGCGCCTCCGCGAGGACCTCATCGACCGTGCCGCCGGTGCGCCAGCGATCGTCCCAGTCGGAGGTGAGCGAATACTCGGCCACGATCGGGTGGTCGATCCAATCGCCCATCACCCGGCGCGCGCGGTTCGAGATCACCATCGCATCGAGGCGATCGGCGGGCGTCGCGACCGACGCGCGGTAGCTCTCGCTCTGCAGCTTGAAGAGCTGGGGGCTGATCGCAGCGACGATCTTCACGTTGAGCCCGGCCGCGTCGAGCTCGGGGAGGATCTTCACCACGTTGGCCGTCGTGGAGCTGCCCTGCACGATGACCGTGCCCATCCGCGGCTTCCCGGGGCGATACGCGCGAAGCACGTACGCGCCCCGAGCCGCTTCGAAGTGCGAGGGCATCCCGAGAGCTGCCCGATCGGGGATGTCGATCGATGGACGCGTCAGGTGGAGGGCTACGATCGGTGCCTTCGTCCGGAGCGCAGCGCCGATCACCACCGGCACCTCGTTGTATTCCCACGGGTGCACGTCGACGACCGCGCCGTCGGGGAAGAGCTGGGTGACGCCGGTCTCGAAGATGCCGAAGTGGGTCCGCGAGTCCTCGGCGGTCTCGGGGCCGGAGTGACCGGCGACCCAAAGCACCTTTCCGACCTTGAGCTCGCAGTCCTGCGCGAGCTGGCTGAAGAGCCGCATCTCGCCGTATTTGAGATAGGAGAACGACCCGTAGGTCGAGCAGGCTCCCCAGAAGCCGTTGAAGTCGGTGAACGGATCGGCGGCGAGGTTCACCGAGGCGATCGCGCAGGCGATGCCGGCGTTCGTGAACTCCGTGATCTGCTGGGGCAGCAGCGTCCCGGTCGGGTTCGTGTCCCGCTGGTACCAGCCCCAGCCCTCGACGCCCTCGAACCCCTTCATGAAGCCGGCGATGTTCGTCGATTCGGCGAGATCCGCCGACATCGCGATGAAGAGCGGGCGGCCGTATTCGGTCCGGGCGAAGCTGTTGACCCAGGAGCCCCAGGTCGCGAGCGCCGCGCGGTTCGGCTTCTTCTCGCCGGGCTTCGCCCAGATCGACGCGGGGTAGTGCTCGAAATCGGTGATCCGCTCGTCGTCGAAGATTCCGGTGCCCTTGCCCCCGAGCCGGAAGGTCGCGATGGTGTCGGGCACCGTCGCCGCGATGGCGCAGAGGCGCTCGGTCAGGTAGTCGGCCACGTCCGTCCGCGCGCGGAGCACCCCTGCGGCGACCGCGAGGTTGTGGCGTGCCTGCGCCTGGATCGCGGCGGGCTCCTTCGGCGCCGGCGTATCGGTGCCCTCGTACTCGACGCCGTACTTCGCCATGAAGTCCTTCCGCAGCTGCCAGAAGAGCTCGCTGTTCATCGCGTGCGCGGTGCCGTGCGACTGGTAGTCGTACTTGAGGTAGCCCCGGCCCTTACGGGTCTTGAACCAGCCGACCGTCGGGACGCGCTGCGGGTTGTCGCCGCGTGCGGCGTCGAGGACCACCTTCGTCACCTCGTCCCACTCGCTCCCGCGTTCGGTGCCGACGATCCTCCAGCCGTACGCCGTGAACCATTCCTTCGGCCCACCGGGGACGACGCTCGAGACCGCGTTCTCGTCGATCCCGAAGTCGTTCCAGTCGAGGAGGAAGACCAGGTTCTCGAGACCGAGGCCCCACGCCGAGTTCCGGGTCTCGTGCGCCGCGCCGGGCGTGAGGCCGCCCTCGCCCTCGACGGCAAAGACCTTCACCTCTTCACATCCCGCGATCTTCAGCCCGACCGCCTCGCCGGCCGCGGGCGGCATGCCGTGCCCTGAGGGACCGGTGTTCCATTTCAGGAAGAGCGTCTTCCCGCTCATTTCGGCATGCCCGGGCAGCCCGCCGTTCCGGCGGAGGAGCAGGAGGTCCTCCCACGTCAGCGCGAACCGTCCGTCGTGCGGGAACGCGAAACGCGGATCGCCGGTGCGCTCGTGACCGACGCGCATCGCTTCATTCAGCGCCGCGAGCGTCGCGTAGATGAGCGGCACCGTGTGACCCGCCGACAGAACGAAGCGGTCCCCGAATGGCCGCCACGGATGCAGCACGTCCCACCGCATCGCGCCCGACAGCATCAGCGACAGGAGGAGGTGCACTTTGGATCGCGACCCGCCGGGGTGGCCGCTCTGGCGATAGTTGAGCGAGAGATCGATGAACTCGTCCACGATGTCCTTGGTCGTCTCCCACATCGCGAACGCCTTCGCGTCGGGTACCCCTGTGGATCGGGCATCGGCATGCACCGTGCGAGCCATCGTGGTTTTTGTAGCACCATTGCGTCGTGAGTGACGCTCCCGCGCGCGACGCGCAGCTCGCGAGCGAAGGCGAGACCCTGCGGGCCGCTCTCTACGGAACACTTCCGGCGAAGCGCGCGGCGATCCTCTGTCACGGGCAGAGTTGGGACGCCGGCGGGTGGCGCGATATCGCCCCTCGCTTCGTCGGTCGCGGCGTGCCTGCCCTCGCCCTCAATTTCCGCGGGTACGGCGGCTCGACCGGCAAGACCGGCAAGTGGACGACGGTGGCGGACCTCGCGGCCGCGAAGGCCTGGCTCAGGCAGGCCGGCGCCACGGAGATCGCGCTCGTTGGCGCGTCGATGGGCGGCCACGCGGTGCTCGGCTCATCGTTCGATCGGGATGTCGAGTGCGTCGTGAGCATCTCCGCCCCGGTCGAGCCGGTCGAGGATGCCCTCTCGAAGAAAGTGAGCGGCCGCAAGCTGTTCATCTGCGCGAACGAGGACAGCATGGGAGCCGCGCCGCACGTGCTCCGGACCTTCGACCTGTGCGACAGGCCCAAGACACTCCTCATGTTCGGTGCGACCGAGCACTCGATCGGGATGTTCCACGCGCGGTACGGCGGCGAGGTCATCGCGGCCATCCTCGATTTCGTTGCGGGGCGCGGCTGATGCCGGCTCGGGTGAACCCCGACGTTCCGGGCGAGGCGAAGCTCCTGCGCGCGGTCGGCAAGCGCATCCGCGCGCTTCGGGAAAAGGAGGGCCTCACGATGGCCGAGCTCGGTCAGAGCCGCCGGGGCGTCGTGTACTTCCAGCGGCAGTACGTCTGGAAGATGGAGACCGGCCGGGTCGCGCCGTCGCTCGCCGCGCTGGCCCACTTCGCGAAGCGTCTCGACGTCACGATCGCCGAGCTCCTCGAGGGGATCCGCTAGGCCGGCCCCGCCCCACTCGCTCGTGGAAAGCCAATCACCGAGGTCCGCGTGCGACATCGGCAGACCCAGGTAGAAGCCCTGCGCCCGATCGCAGCCCAGCGCGCGCCGCCGGTCCAGGGTCGCTTGGTCCTCGACGCCGTCGGCGATCGCACGCAGGCGGAGGTGGTGCGCGAGCTCGATGGTCGACCGCACGATCGCCTCGTCGCTCGAGCTCTTCAGCATGTCGAGCACGAACGATCGATCGACCTTGATCGTCGACCGGCAGCCGTTGCAGGTACGCGAGCGACGAGTAGCCCGTGCCGGAGTCATCGCAAAACGGCGCCCCAGCGCGGGGGTGGCTCCTAGACTTGAAGTACCAGGACCGGTCGTCGGCGGCGGGGGGCTAGCTCAGCGGTAGAGCAGGGGACTTTTAATCCCTTGGTCGAGGGTTCGAATCCCTCGCCCCTCACA
>DATJHW010000135.1:0-72957 GCA_035493615.1 Saccharimonadales bacterium (SeqCode)
CGAGCGGATCATTCGAACGAGTCGGGTGGAACGCGGAGCGCCTACATAACGGAGAAACCCATTGCCCGACGTCGCCCTCCTAATCGACTGGGAGAACGTCTACTACACCTTGCGGCAGCACACCGAAGGCCCGCTGCCATCCTCGCTCTCGATCCTCCAGGCCATCCTGCAGAAAGCGGCCGAGTTCGGTCCCGTCCGCGTGAAGCAGGCGATCTTCGGATCCGAGGTCGTCTCGCAGGACGAGACGCTCCTCATGGCGCTCGAGTTCACCGGCATGGAGCCGGTCGCGGTCGCGCAACGCATGAGCGGCCGCCTGCTGAAGGGGCGGTCCGACGCGGTCCTCATCACCCGCACGATGAAGCTCCTCTACAAGGACCGGCCCGACATCGACGTCTGGTTCATCGTGTCCGGAGACCGCGACCTCAACGCGCTCTGCAAAGCGCTGAAGGACGAGGACAAGGCGGTCTACCTGATCGCCGGCGACAAGGCCCTCGCCAACGAGCTCCGCGATTCGCCGTACCTCCGCGATGGGGTCTTCCTCCTCGAGGATCTCATCCCGGAAGCGCGGTGGACCCGCACCGGCATCCTCCGCACCGATGACACTCAAGCGGGCAAGGATGAAGCGCCGCGCAGCCGCACCCGCGGGGTCCGCGGTGGCGCCGGCCGCGGCCGGGGTGGCGCGCCCGTGCGCGTCGCGGCACCCGCGAGCATCCCGGCGGTCGTGCCGACCGGCTCGCCCGAATCCGAGAAGGAGCAACGCCGGCTCGCGGTGCTGCTCCTCGACCAGCTGGTCGCCCTCCGCGCCGACCAGATGCCCCGGGGCGACTTCGTAAAAAGCGTCGTGCCGCTGTCGCACAAGGAAGCCTCGAGCGTCCTCGACCAGCGCATCGACTTCGGCGTCGCGCAGCATCACATCAAGGCCGAGCAGCCCGCGCGCACCAGGCTCAAGGACAAGCAGCTGCTCTCGCTGGAGTTCGGCGACGCGCTCGTCGCCGAGACGCTGTTCCACCTGGTTCGGGTGCTGCGGCGCATCGACTCCGTCACGAGCAAGGACACCCGCCGGATCCCGGCGGTCGAGGCGGTCCTCGACCCCCTCTCTCGCGCCGATCAGCCCGGTGGCCTCGCGAAGGGCAAGGCGCAGCGCCGCATGCTGCTCGAGACGTTGTTCAACATCGCCGAGGAGCGCGGTGCCATCGCGACCGAGCAGGTATCTCGCGACGGCCGCAACGTGACGATGTGCTGGCTGAGCGAGGGCCACCCGCTCGTGAAGTACGCGCGCCAGCCGAGTGCCGCGATCGTCCACCTCTTCAACTTCGTCGGCAGCACCCGCGCGAAGGACGACAAGGCGGACTGGGTGAACAGCGCGCTGTTCAGCGAGCTCCTCTCGCGCGTCGAAGGCGATGCGCTCGAGTCGAACATCCGCCGCGCCGTCGAGAGCGGGCTCATGAAGCCCGCGGAGCACGGCCGAAAGGCCGGATACATCATGGAGCGCAGCCACGCCGACGCCCGCGTGATGCTCGGCGAATTCTCGCGCCTCAACGGCGAGGCCCACGACGATGAGCCGCGCCCGGTCGCGGCGGCCGAGGACGACCAGGATGAAGAACGTCGTGATGAAGAGGCGGGAGAAGATGTGCCCGTGACGCACGCTGACGCCAACGTGTCCGTAGCGTCCGAAGGGACCGCCGCGAAGCCGCGCCGGAGGCGCGGCCGTCGCGGCGGCCGAGGGAGGCACAAGCCGCCGACGGCGGCTGCTTCCTAGATCTCCAGGTCCACCGCGAGCAGCTGAGCCGCCGCGTCGCGTAGCCGCGCGAGCACCGGCAGGTGATCCGGGTGGCTCGCGTACGCGGCAAGGCCATCACGATCGTCGAACGTCTCGACCAGGACGTGGGTGAAGCCCTGTGCGCGCGCCGGGCTGACGTTCTCGCCCACCTCGAGCGACCGCAGCGAGGGCACTGCGGTCGCGAGACCGCGCACCGCCCCGAGGATCGCCTCACGTTCCGGGTGCGGAACGCCGGCCTTGAACGCCCAGAGGACGACGTGACGGATCACGGTCGCGATGATTGCACGGCGTTCCGGTAAGCGGAGCTTGCTGCTTGCGGCTTTGCCACAGCGCAGTAACGGCTGGGTGACAGTTGGCTCACTGGCATCGCCGCTGCCCGATCAAGCGCGATGGCCGGGGCACGCGCTCGCCTCGTACTCATCGTCGAGGACGACAAGACGACCGGGGATCTGCTCGCGAGCGCGATCAACGACCAGCGTGGCTACCGGGCCGTGACCGTCGCCAGCGGTGACGATGCCCTGGACGCGCTCGGCCGGATCGACCCGGACCTGCTCCTGCTCGACATCCGGATGCCCGGGATGTCCGGGCTGGACCTGTACGACCGGATCCGCGCGGATCCGCGATTGCGATCGCTGCCGATCGTGTTCGAGACCGGCACCGGTCGCGAGCACGCGTCCGAGCTCCGGGCGCGCGGCATCGCCACCTACATCAAGAAGCCGTTCGACGTGGAGGAGCTCGTGCGATTCGTGAAGCGCCTCGTGCCGCCGCGGACCGGGGGCTCGAAGCCCGCGCCGTAAGCGCCTAGGTCTTCGGGCCGGCTCTCGCCAGGCGCTGCTCCATCTTCGACTCAAGGCGATGCTTCGTGAGCTGGGAGCTCTCGACGAGGTCACGGAATCCTTGCGCGTCGAGCTCCAACACCTCGCTTGGCGCGGTCGCGCGGACGGTCGCGTTGCGCACCGTGCCGCTGAGCAGGCCGATCTCGCCGAAGAAGTCGCCCGGCTTGAGCGTGGAGATCTCCGTTTCGCCCTGTGGCCCGTTCTGACGGACACTCGCCGCGCCGCGGGTCAGGATGAAGAAGGACTCCGCCGGCTCGCCTTCGCGGATGATCGTCTGACCGGACAGGAACCGCCGGATCTTCGTCCGCTCGACCTCGCGCTCCAACGTCGCGCTCGGCACATCCGGGAAGCTGCGCCGCATGTGCTTGAGCTCCTCGATGTACCGCTCGGCGTGGAGGACCGCGGTCGTGGCGTCGCCGACGGCCGTGGTCACCTGCTTCGCGAGCTGCGCTCGCGTGTCACCGCACGCATACACACCCGGGATATTCGTGCGCATGTACTGGTCCGTCAGCAGGTAGCCGTTCTCGTCGTGGTCGATGTGCTCGTCGAACAGGTGCCGCCCGACAGGCTTGAAGCCGATGAACACGAACACGCCGCCGACCGGGATCCGCTCGACCGCGCCGTCGCGCTCGACGTCCATCCAGCGGACCTGGGTGTCGCCACCGATCTCCTTCACCGTCGCCGGGGTGATGGCCTTCACGTTGTCCATCCCGAGCAGCCGATCCTGAAGGATCGACTGCGCGCGGAACTCGTTGCGCCGATGGACCACCTTCAGGTTCTTCGCGAAGCGCGTGAGGAAGAGGCCCTCCTGGAAGGCGGAGTCGCCCCCACCGACGACCGCGAGGTCCTCGCCCTTGAAGAACGCGCCATCGCACACGGCGCAGTACGAGACGCCGCGGCCGTGGAACTCGGCCTCGCCGGGGACCTCGAGCTTCGTCGGCTCGCCGCCGACCGTGACGATCACGGCGTACGCCCGATGCGTGGTGCCGTCTTCCATCTCGACGACCTTCCAGTCGCCGTCGCTGCGGACCTTCTTGACCGGCGAGTAAGGCTGGATCTTGAGACCGAACTTGGTCGCATGGGCGGCCATCTTCTCGGCCAGGGCGCGTCCGGTGATCGATTCCTCACCTGGCCAGTCCTCGATCAGGTCCGTATTCAGGAGCTCACCGCCGATGTCCTTGGCCTCGAACAGGATCGTCGACATGTTGGCCCGGGCGGCGTACAGACCCGCGGTCAGGCCCGCCGGGCCGCCGCCGATGATGACCAGATCGAAATCAGACATGGGTAGACGACACTAGAACAGGTATGGACCCCACTTCTATTCGTTACCTCGCCCTCGGCGACTCCTTCACCATCGGAACGGGCACCACGCCCGACAAGGCGTTCCCTGCGCTCCTGGCCGCACGGTGGCGCACGGCCGGCCGCGCGGTGGAGCTGCTGAACCCGGCGGTGAACGGCTACACGACCGACGACCTCATCACGCGCGAGCTTCCCCACGTCATGGTGTTCAAGCCGACGTTCGTCACGCTGCTCATCGGCGCGAACGACATCGTGCGGGGCGGCAGTGATGACAAGCGGTACCGCGGCCAGCTCCGCCGGATCTACTCGCAGCTGCGGGACGACGGTGTCCCGGGATCCGCGATCGTCGGCCTGCCACAGCCGGAGTGGTCGCGCTCGCCGGCCGCATCGCCGTACGGCACGACCGAGGCACTCCTGACCCGCATCGCGCACTTCAACGCGATCGCGATGGACGAGGCCGAGAACGCCGGGGCGCGATTCATCGACCTCTACCCGCTGATGCACCGCCAGGCGGCCGCCGAGATGCTCGCGACCGATGGCCTCCACCCGAACGCCGAGGCCCACGAGGAGTGGGCTCGCACCCTGTCGGAGAAGCTGATCCTCACACCCGTCCCGTGATCGGGATCGCGGCGCCGGTGATCCCGGATGCCTCGGTGCTCGTGAGGAACAGGATCAGCGCCGCGGCCTCCTCGGGCTGGACCCACGTCTTCGGATCGGCCTTCGGCATCTTCGCGCGATTGACCGGGTGGTCGATGGTGGCAGGGAGGATCGCGTTCGCGGTGATGCCCTGGTCCTTCGTCTCCGCCGCGAGCGCCTCGGTCCACCGGACCACCGCGCCCTTCGCCATCGCGTAGCCCGCGGTGTTGCGCCCGGCCTTCAGTGCCGACCCGGCGGCGACCGACACGATGCGTCCGTACCCGCGAGCGCGCATCGGCACGAGGCAGGCTGCGCCGGGCACGATGACGGTCGCGACGTTCTGCTGCCACAGCGATTCGATCTTCGGGATGTCGTCGGCCGATCCGGTCCCGAAGCCCCCGGCGAGGCTCGCGAGCACGTCGAGCCGGCCCCAGGCCCTGAGCACGCGCTCGACGAACGCGTCCATGGAGCCGCGGTCGGCAAGCTCGGCATCGGCGATGAGGACCTTCGGATCTCCATCGGAGCCGGCGAGCGCGCCGAGCTCGTCCCGAAGCGCGTTCGCCTTCACGGTGTCGCGCGCGGGTATCGCGACGTGCGCGCCGGCTTCGAGATACGCGCGGACCACGGCGTGACCGAGGTTGCCCGTCGCACCCGTGACGACCACGCTGCGGCGCTCGAAATCGGGCATCGCCGCCTAGACTACGCACGGATGACCGTTCTCGAGCGCATCCAGAGTCCCGCCGATCTGCGGTCGCTCGACCGCGAGGAGCTCGGGCAGCTGTGCCGCGAGATCCGCGAGTACACCGTCGACGCGGTCCAGCAGACCGGCGGCCACATCAGCTCGAGCCTGGGCGCGACCGAGCTCACGGTCGCGCTGCATCGGATCTTCGATTCGCCCCGCGACAAGCTGGTCTGGGACACGGGGCATCAGGGCTACGTGCACAAGCTGCTGACCGGACGCCGCGAGCGGTTCGGCACGCTCCGGCAATTCGGCGGCATGTCCGGCTTCCTCGTCCGCACGGAGTCGGAGCACGATCAGTTCGGCGCCGGGCACGCCGGCACGTCGATCTCCGCGGCGCAGGGCATGGCCGTGGCCCGGGACCTCAAGGGGCGCGACGAGCACGTCGTCGCGATCATCGGCGATGGTGCGCTCACCGCGGGGATGGCCTGGGAGGCGCTGAACGACATCGGCGCGCGGCGGACCCGCGTGATCGTCGTGCTCAATGACAACGGCATGAGCATCGCGCCCAACGTCGGCGCGGTCTCACGGATGCTCGAGACCGTCCGGACGGCAGCCCCGTACCGCGAGCTCAAGCACGTCGCGCGCACCGTCCTCGAGCACATGCCCGCGGGCGACCTGGCCGAGGAGGCCCGCCGCCGCCTGTTCAACTCGCTCAAGGCGATCTTCATCCCGAACATCCTGTTCGAGCAGTTCGGATTCACGTACTTCGGCCCGGTGAACGGTCACGACCTCGACGCGGTCGAGGGCGTGCTCCGCAAGGCGCGCGACTTCCGGGACGGCCCGGTGTTCGTGCACGTCCACACCCAGAAAGGACACGGGTACGGACCGGCCGAGGAGGACAACCAGAAGTGGCACGGCGTGTCGGCGACCGGCGCCGCACCGGCGCGGGCACCGCAATACACGAAGGTCTTCGCCGACGCGGTCGCCGAGACGATGCGCCGGGAGCCCGCCACCGTCGCGATCACCGCGGCGATGCCCGCCGGCACCGGCCTCGCGCCACTGTTCAGGGAGTTCCCGAGCCGCCTCTTCGATGTGGGCATCTGCGAGCAGCACGCCGTCACGTTCGCGGCGGGCCTGGCGACGCAGGGGATCGTCCCGATCGTCGCGATCTATTCGACGTTCCTCCAGCGTGGCTTCGATCAGGTCGTCCACGACGTCGCGATCCAGGAGCTGCCGGTCGTGTTCGCGATGGATCGCGGCGGCATCGTCGGCGACGACGGCCGCACCCACCAGGGGCTGTTCGACATCGCGTACCTGCGGCCGCTGCCGGGGATCGTGCTCATGGCCCCGAAGGACGAGGCCGAGCTCCGGCAGATGGTCTGGACCGCGACCCGCTATGCCACGAGCGGGGGTGGGCCGATCGCGTTCCGGTTCCCGCGCGGCACGGGGACGGGCGCGGCGCTCGATGCGCCGCTGGCGGAGCTGCCGATCGGCATCTCCGAGACGCTGCGCGAAGGCGCCGACGTCGCGATCCTCTGCTACGGCCCGGTCGCGAACGACGCGCTCGTCGCGGCGGAGGCGCTCGCGGCCGTGGGCATCGAGGCGACGGTGGTGAACGCGCGGTTCGCGAAGCCGCTCGACGCCGAGCGATTCCTCGCGATCGCGGCGCGCATCGGGCGCGTGCTGACCGTTGAGGAGCACGTCATCGCCGGCGGCTTCGGATCCGCGGTGAGCGAGCTCTTCGTCGAGCGCGGCGCGAAGGTCGAGCTCGAGATCCTCGGCGTACCGGATGAGTGGGTGGATCACGGTGCGCAGAAGCTGTGGCGGAAGCACTTCGGCCTGGACGCCGACGGCATCGCCGCCGCGGTGCGGCGCCGCTGGCCGCGACTCGCGCGCGATGTGTCCGAGCGCGAGAGCGCCGGCTAGTCCCGCCCGCGTCGTCTTTCTCGACGACGGCGGCGTGCTGAACGACAACGACCGCCGCGCCGCCGAGTGGCGGCGTCTCCTGGGCGAGTTCTTCGCCCCGCGCCTGGGCGGAACGCGCGAGGCGTGGGGCGAGGCGAACCGGGTCGTCTTCGAGGGCATCTGGGACGACTGGCGTCGACTGCAGGAACGGGGCGCGGAGCCCGGTCCCGGCTGGTGGCCGGAGCAGGACGAGCGCTGGCTCGCCGGGATGTGTGAACGCGTCGGCGTGGCGATGCCCGATGACGTCGCCGGCGAGGTGAAGGCCGGCCGTGGTCACGTCATGGCGCACATCGAGTGCGCGTACCCGGATGCGGCTCCCGCGATGCGCGCGATGCGCGCCCAGGGATTCGCGCTCCATCTGGCGTCGGGTGGACGGACCGAGGAACTCGAGCCGTACCTGCGACGGATGGGCGTATGGGAGCTGATCGGACGGCCGTACGGTGTCGATCTGCTCGGCGTGAGCAAGACCGGCCGCCGCTACTACGAGCGGATCGCGGAAGACGCGGGCGTCGATCCGCGCGCCGCGGTCGTCGTCGACTCGCACGCGGCACCCCTCGAATGGGCCGACGCGGTCGGCTTTCGGACCGTGCATGTCGATCGGCTCGGTGAGGGCTCGAGGTTCACGCGCATCGGGTCGCTCGCGGAGCTTGTCCCGCTCCTAGCCGCGCAGCGGTAGCTCCGCCTGGCGGCGCCCGGATGTGAGCGCAGCCGCGACGGCGGCGCTCAGCTGCTCGAGGTCGAACGGCTTCTCGAGCACCGCGACGTCGAGCATCGCCAGCTTCGTGCGGGCCTCGCCGAGCGATGCGATCGCCGCCGAGCACACGATGACCGGGATCGCGCGCGTGGCCGGATCGAGCGTCAGAACATCGAGCTGCTGCCACCCGGCGGCTTCGCCGTGGAGGAACAGGTCGAGGATGACCAGGTCGGCCCGCGCGTGGCGGATGTCGCCGAACGCGTCCGCCGAGGCTTGGACCAGATACCCCTCGGCTTCGAGGGCCGCCACCATCGCGTCGCGCGTGTCGTCATCGTCCTCGATCAGGACGATCCGCTTCTTGGTCAGTGGTGGTCCGTGGTGCCCGTCGGCAGCGAGCCTCGGCTCGGCTCCACGGCGCGGGTCGGCGTCGGGGTCCGCGCTGCGCGTGTGGGCTCGGCCGTGTCGTTCGGCTCCGGGGTGCGGGCGGGCCGTCCGGACGCGTGCAGCTTGTCGGCCTCCTCACGTGCGCGCTCGAGACCCTCCTGCGCGGATTCGGGGGCGGTCCTCTCGAGCTCGTCGAGCACGGCCTCGTGCCTCAGGTGCGCCGCGTCGACGACGTCGTCGGCCGCGGTCTGCTTGTCGGCGCTCGTGCCCGGCTTGCCCTGCAGCGCATCGAGCGCGTCGGTGAAGCGCTGGATCGCAGCGGCATACGCGTCGGTCGCGGTCGGTGCCGAGCCCGGTCGCGTCGAGACGGCCTCGGCCAGCTCGGCGAGCCGATGGTCGGCCTGCTCCGCGAGGAGGCGCAGGCGCGTGGTGTCATCGAGAGCCAGCGCGAGCTGGAGCTGCTCCGCCGCGACCTTCAGGCCGAACGCGGCGTCGCCGGGAAGGCTGTCCGCGGCGGCCTTGCCCGCGCTCGCGAAGACGAGCAGGGCGATGACGGCCGCGACCATCGCCGGCCGGAGTGCCGGCCGAAGGAACGCGCCGGTCACGCGGGACCACGTGGACTCTCGGGGCGAGAGCACACTCGGGGCCTGGACCATGAGCTGCGCGCGCAGCGAGCGCTTGAACGCGGCGCGCGGCGTGGGGCGCGGAAGCATGTCTTTCATCTACAGCGCCTCACGCGACGGGATGAGCGCGCGCAGCGCGGAGAGGGCGCGGAACTCGATGCCGCGGATCGTGCCGTCGCGCTTGCCGACGAGCTTCGAGATCGTCTTCGTGTCGTAGCCCTCGACATAGCGCAGCACGAGGATCTCCTGCTGGAGCGGGGTGAGCTGCTGCATCGCGACGCGGACGACCGAGGCGTCCGAGCCGGCGAGCAGGCCGGCGTCCGGGTTCACGACCTGGTCGGCGTTCGGATGGGCGAGGGCGTCCTCGAAGCTGACCTGCTGGCGGGCGCCCTGGCGGCGGCTGCGGTCGATGACCGCGTTGCGCGCGATCCGATACAGCCAGGCCAGGAACGCCTGGCGCGGCTCGTACTTCGGGATCGCCCGAAGGGCCCTCATGAACACGTCGCTCGTCACGTCTTCCGCCTCTGCCTCGTTCCGTACCCGGTAGAACACGTACCGGTACACGGCATCCACGTAGCGGTCGTAGAGGACTCCGAAGGCCTCGGCCTCGCCTGAACCGGCGCGCCGAGCGAGTGCGGCGTCCTCTTCCCGCTCAGCGGAACTAACGGGGTCCTCGGGCCGGCTGTTAGGGAGCTCCACCACCATTGGACAAACGGTACCCGGGCCGGTTCAGCGCGGCTGGTCCGTCCCCCGGAAGGGGTAGGATGACCGCAGATTCATACGACAGGGGAGCGCCGGACGGCGCTGAGAGTGCGCGAAAGCGCAGACCCTCGAACCTGACCTGAGTCATATCAGCGTAGGGAGTCGGGACCAATGGCCGATCTTCGTGCATCCGCACCAGCCGCTTGGCGCACCGTCGACATCGTCGTGGCAGCCGTCATCGCCGTCGCCTTTGGCGTCGTGTTCTGGGCCTGGAACGCGCTCTGGGCGGCCACGTCACCTGCCTTCGCCGCCCTTCCCGCCGCCCAGTACCTCATCTCCGGGGTCTGGCTGATCCCGGCGGTCCTCGGCGGCTTCATCATCCGAAAGCCCGGCGCCGCCCTGTTCTGCGAGCTGCTCGCGGCGATCGTCTCCGCGCTCATCGGCTCGCAGTGGGGCCTCGACACGGTCGTGTCGGGGGTCGTCCAGGGCGCCGGCGCGGAACTGGTCTTCCTCCTGTTCCGGTACCAGCGGTGGGACCTGATGGTCGCGGCGCTGGCCGGGCTCGCGAGCGCCGCATTCGCGTGGGTGCACGACATGATCGTGTACTACCCCGACCTCGGCTTCGGGGGGTGGGCGGTGTTCGCTCCCTTCTATCTCGTCTCCGCGGCGGTCATCGCGGGCATCGGCTCGTTCTACCTCGTGCGGTCGCTCGCGCAGACCGGCGTCCTCGCGTCGTTCCCGTCGGGGCGGTCGCAGAGCAGGGTCTGAGCCGAGCGTGGCGTGATGGCTGACGCCATCCGGCTCCGAGGCTGGGGCTGGCGCCACCCCGGGCGGGCCGCGTGGGCCGTCAGCCGCATCGACCTTCACGTCGAGGCCGGTGAGTCGATATTGCTGGCCGGCCCCTCCGGCTCCGGGAAGAGCACTGTGCTGCTCGGCATCGCGGGACTGCTCGATCGGAGCGGCGGCGGCGCGTCAGAAGGCACGCTCAGCGTGAGCGGCCGGACCGGCATCGTGTTCCAGGATCCGGAGACCTCGCTGGTCATGGCCCGCGCGGGCGACGACGTCGCGTTCGGGCTCGAGAATCTCTGTGTCCCGACCGCGCAGATCTGGCCGGCGGTCCACGCGGCGCTCGCGAGTGTCGACTTCCCCTACCCGGACGACCACCCGACCGGCGCGCTCTCCGGTGGCGAGAAGCAGCGCCTCGCGTTCGCCGGTGTGTTCGCGCTCGGCGCGGACATCCTGCTCCTCGACGAGCCGACCGCGAACCTCGACGCCGACGGTGCGGGGCTCGTCCGCGGCCTCATCGCGCAGGCTCGGGCGCAGGGTCGCACGATCGTCCTGGTCGACCATGACCTCGCGGAGGCGCGGCCGCTCGTCGACCGGGTCGTGGAGCTCGCGCCCCTTGACCACCCATCCGTGCCGGAGCGTGCCTCCGGGTCGACGACTCCGGGCGGGACGCTCGTGAAAGCGGCGGATGCGACGTTCCACTACCCGGGTAGCCCCACGCCGGCGCTCGTGGGCGTCGACCTCGAGGTCCGCGCCGGGGAGGCGGTCGCGCTCACCGGCCGCAACGGCTCCGGAAAATCGACGCTCGCCCTCCTGCTCGCCGGCCTGCTCCGCCCATCGCGCGGAACCGTTGCCGGCGCGGACGGCGCGCCGCTGGCGCGCCTGCCCGCGGGGGATCTCGTTCGGCGCGTCGGGACGGTCTTCCAGGATCCCGAGCACCAGTTCGTGCGCGGCCGGTCGGACGACGAGCTGATGGTCGGGCCGTTGCGCACCGGCGCGAGCCGCGACGCGGCCCGGGCGCGCGCGGCCGAGCTCCTCGCCCGGCTGCGGCTCGCGCCGCTCGCCGCGGCCAATCCGTTCACCCTGTCCGGCGGGGAGCAGCGCAGGCTGTCGGTCGCGACGGCGCTCGCGACGGATCCGCCGCTGCTCGTGCTCGACGAGCCGACCTTCGGCCAGGATCGCGCGACGTACGCGGAGCTCGTGGGACTCCTGCGTGGCGCACGCGATGCCGGCCGAGGCATCGTCTTCGCGACGCACGATCGCGCGCTCGTGCGCGCGCTCGCCGACCGCGAGCTGCGGCTGGAGGCGGGGCGCGCGGCGTGATGCTGCTGGTGCCGCTCCGGGCCGACCCGCGCGCGGCCCTCGCCGGCGCGAACCCGCTGGCCAAGCTCGGAGCGGCCGCGATGGTGATGCTCGTCCTGTTCCTGTCCGTCGATCCGGTCACGCCGCTCGTGCTGCTCGGCGGGATCTCCGTGGCGGTGTGGCTGTCCGGGATCCCGCCGCGGGCGCTGCTCGGGCGATGCGCGCCGCTTCTCGTCGCGGCCGTCGGTGCCTCCGTCGTGAACGGCGTCTTCGGCGGTGGCGGCCCGTCGCTCGTCGCGGGGATCGCCACCGGGCTGCGCCTGGTCGCGATCGCGCTCGCGGGCGTCGTCGCGTTCGTCACCATCGATCCCACCGATCTGGCCGACGCGCTGGTCCAACACCTGCATGCCCCGCCGCGGTTCGCCGTGGGTGCGCTTGCCGCGTTCCGGCTGCTCCCGATCTTCGCCACCGAATGGGAGACCATCGGCCTGGCCCGCCGCGCGCGCGGCATCGACGATGGCGGTGGCTTCGTGCACCGGGCGGCGTCGTTCCGCGAGCGGTCGTTCACCCTGCTCGTGGCCGCGATCCGCCGCGGCGTCCGCCTCGCGCTCGCGATGGACGCGCGCGGCTTCGCAGCGATGCCGGCTCCATGCCGGACGATCGCCCGCCCGCAGCCGTTCACCGACCGGGATCGGATGCTGCTGCTGTGTGCCGTGGTCGTGTCGATCGGCACCGTCGTCCTTGGAGAGCTGCTCGGCACCTGGCGGTCGTTGCTCGGTCAGGTCTAGCGGCCCGGTCGACGCTCCAGCTGTCGCTCGAACACGAACATCGTCTCCGGCCACCGCCTCCCGTAGCCGGCGTCGCGCGCGATGCGCCACAGGGCCTCGGGCGCGGCGATCCCGGCACGAGCGAGGCCCTGCGCCTCGGCCTCGGCACGCACGGCCCGAAGGAGGTGCCGCAGGCCAGGACCGGTTCCCGCGACCGCCTCCGCCAGCAGCCGCGAGCCGTGCTCGCGGTCGCGGACCGGCCGAACGAGAGCGGCGCCCGAGACGCTTCCGGGCGGACCGATCACCAGGCATCGACCGTCTCGAATGGCCCCGACGACGTCATCCCGGACGACGCGCCGGGCGAAGTGCGCTTCGTACAGCATCGCGCGCCGCTCGCGCAGCAGCCGCCAGACGGCCGCGACCTCGCGGCGCGCCGCACGGCGCGGACGTCCGCCGGTCGAAGCCTGCGCCGAGTAATGGCAGACGCGCGCGATGCGACGGAATCCGAAGCGACGCATGAGCCGATGCACGGCGACGTTGTCCTCGGCCGTGTCCAGCCTCGCGACCCGTGCCCCCAGACGCCGCGCCCGTTCGAGCCGGTGCTGCAGGAGGGCCGTCGCCACGCCGCGCCGCCGGTAGCGCGGATCGACCCGCAGCGCGTGCAGCCACGCCTCGCGGCGCTCGCTCAGCGTCAGCTTCGCGATACCGACCACCCGGCGGCCCTCCGTCGCGACCCAGAACCGTCCCTTTCGATCGCGGACCCATGCGTCGAACACCAACGGGACATAGTCGTCGGACCAGATGCGCGCACACAGCGCGCGAACGGCGCGACGGTCGCCTGGCTGGGCGGCCCGGATCCTCAACGGCGATCGACGCCGATGAGCCGCTGCACTCGCACGGTCACTTCAGCGTGAGGAGGTAGCGCACGAGATCGTCGAAGTCCTCCTGGCTCAGGCCGCGGGCGAGGCCGCGCGGCATCGTGTCCGGGTAGCCCGGGACGACGTAGGCGCCTGGATCGAGGATGGACTGGCGGATGTAGTCCTCGCCGCTCGTGCCCGGCTTGCGGGTCTCCGCGACGCTCCCGATATGCGTGAGCGGCGGCCCCGCGGTCCCACCGTCGGTCCCGATCAGATGGCACGTGGCGCAGCTCTTCTCGCGGTACACCTGCGCTCCGCGGGCGATGGGTTCGGTCGCCCGCGGCTCCGCGCACGCGACCGCGAGCATGCATCCCGCGAGCGCGAGGGCGAAAAGCCGCATCATCCGCGCGTGAACAGTACGGCGGCCCTGCACGGCGCGACCGTCGTGCTCGGCGACCGCGCGATCCTCCGCGGCCTCGATCTCGAGATCCGTTCGGGCGTCACCGTCGTGCGCGGCCCGAACGGAAGTGGCAAGACGACGCTGCTGCGCGCGCTCGCCGGCCTTGCCCCGCTCAGCCGCGGAACGCGCGAGACAGCCGCGCGGACCCTGTATCTCGGGCAGCGAGCCGGGCTGCTGCGTGGGCTCTCGGCGCGCGACAACCTTCGCTTCCTCGCCTCGTTCCGCGGTGATCCGGCCGACGGCGTGGGCCCGGCGCTCGCGGCATGGGGTATCGCGGCCAAGTCCGCGAACCGGCCGGTCGAATCGCTCTCGGCCGGGGAGCGGAAGCGCGCCGCGCTCGCACGGATCGACGTGGAGCGCTGCGACCTCGTGCTGCTCGATGAGCCGTTCGGCGAGATCGACGACGGCGCGGCCGCGCAGCTCCTGCGCACGATCCGCCGGCTCGCCGGCGAGCGGCGCAGCGTGGTCATCGCGACCCACGGCCGTTTCGAGCTCGACGCGGGCGCGAACGAAGTGGTCCGGCTCGCATGACGTTGCACCGGATCCGGCTCATGGCGGCCCGTGAGGCGCGAGCCGAGCGCGGGCAGCCGGATGGCCTGGTCGCCGCGGTGACGTTCGTGGCCACGCTCATCCTCGTCGAGAGCCTCGCGGTCGGTCCGCTCGCGGCCACGCAGCCGGAGGTCGCGAGCGCGCTCTTCTGGATCGCGATGGTGTTCGCGGCGATCCTGGCGACGACCCGGTCGTTCGAGCGGGAGCTCGAGGATGACGCGATCGACGCGGTGCTCGCGCTGCCCGGCGGTCGCGACGCGCTCTACGTGGGCAAGGCGCTGGCGCTCACGGCGCTGATCGCGCTCGTCGCGCTGGTCGGCGGCGCGCTGTCGCTGCTTCTCCTGTCGCTCGACGTGCTGCTCGCGGGACATCTCGCGCTCGTGCTGGTCGCGGGCGTGCTCGCGCAGGTACCGGTGGTCGTCCTCTTCGTCGTCATCGCGTTGCGCCTTCGTTCGCGCGCCGCGCTCGTGCCGATCCTCGCACTGCCGGTCCTTGTCCCGCAGCTCGTCGCGGCGACGAACGGCACCGCGGCCGCGATCTCCGGAGACGCCGCCGGCGCCCTTGGCTGGGCCGGATTGCTCGTCGCGTTCGCATTGGTGTATTCAGTTCTCGGGCTTACCATCGTGCCTGCAGCACTCGAGTGATCAGCACGACAGCGAAGACCACTTCCGCACTGCGCGCGCGTCCCTTCCTGGGCGCGGCGAGCCTCGTCGCGCTGTTCGTCGCGCTCTGGATGGCCCTCGTCTGGTCCCCGCCGGACGCCGCGATGGGGAATGTCGTGCGCATCCTCTACGTCCACGTCGCCAACGCCTGGCTCGCGTATCTCGCGTTCGTCGTCGTGTTCCTGGCGAGCGTCGCGTACCTCTGGACGAAGCGGCCGGTCTTCGACGCGATCGCCGTCGCTTCGGCGGAGATCGGCGTGCTCTTCACCGGCCTCACGCTCGTGCTCGGCGCGATCTGGGCCCGCCCGACCTGGGGCGTCTGGTGGAGCTGGGAGCCGCGGGTCATCACGACCGCGGTGATGTTCGCGATGTACATCGGCTACCTGCTGCTGCGGAACCTGTCGGATGACCTCGAGCGGCGCGCGACACGGGCCGCGGTGCTCGGCATCGTCCTGGTCGTCGACGTGCCGATCGTCCACCTCTCCGTCACGTGGATGAACGCCCTGCATCAGCTGCCCAGCGTCCTCCGTCCCGGCCTCGACCCAACGCTCGATCCGTCGATGCTCGCGTCGCTCATCGCGATGACGATCGCGTTCAGCTTCCTGTACGCGTACCTGATGACTGCCCGCGTGGACATCGAGCGCCGGCGGCAGGTCCGCATCCTCGAGGAGCGGGCATGAATATCGACAACCTCGGGTTCATCACGGCCGCGTACGTCAGCTGCTTCGGCGCGCTCGCGCTCTACGTGTGGTCGCTCGTGCGCCGCCGGCGTGACGGTGAGTGAGCGCGGCTAACCGGATCGGCGGCCGCCGCGTGCTGATCATCGCCGCGCTCGCGATCGCCGTGGTCATCGGCTACGTGGCGACCCAAACCCTCCAGAGCGCGGCGGTCTACTACCTCACCCCGACGGAAGCCGCGCAGCGCCACTTCGTGGCCGGCGAGGCCGCGCGCCTGGGCGGGCAGGTCCTCGCGGGCACGCTCGTGTACGACCCGGCCAGCCGCGCGCTGCGGTTCACGATCGGCGACGGGATCTCGACCGTGAAGGTGATCGGCTCCGGCGCGCCCCCCGGCCTCCTGCGGGAGGGCGCCGGGGCGGTGGTCGAGGGGAGCTTCGCGGCCGACGGCACGTTCCGCGCGACGCAGGTCATCGCGAAGCACGACGAGGTGTACACGGCGCCCACCGGATCCGCGGTGCCCACGCACCAGACGCCCGGCCCATGAGCTGGGGCGACATCGGCGCCGGCGCGCTGCGCGCCGCGCTCGCGCTCACGCTCGGGGGCCTCGGCGCCGCGGCGTACGCGGCGTGGAAGCGCGACGCGCGGGCGCTTGCGAGCGCGCGGTCCGTCGCGATCGGGACGTTCGTCCTCGTGCTCATCGCCGACCTCGCGATGGTCGGAGCGCTCGTGACGCACGACTTCAGCCTCGTGTACGTCGCCCTGAACAACGCGCTCGAAACGCCGCTCTTCTACAGCGCGATCTCGTTGTGGGCAGCGCTCGCTGGGTCGATCCTGCTCTGGACGCTGATCCTCGCGGGTGCCGCCGGGTGGGTCGCGCTCCGCGGCACGCGCTCGCTCCCCCGCCTCGCGACGGTCGCGCTGGCCGTGCTGTTCGCGATGCTCGCGTTCTTCCTGTTCCTCACGGTGACCGCTGCGGATCCATTCATTCGGATCGCGGCGGACAGCGTCCCGAGCAATGGCAACGGCCCGAACGCGCTGCTGCAGAACCACCCGTTCATGGCGCTCCATCCGCCACTGCTGTATCTGGGATACGTGCTCACGAGCGTCCCGTTCGCGTACGCGATCGCGGCGCTCATCCTGGGTGAGACCACCGATCGCTGGCTCACCGAGACCCGGAAGGCCGCGCTCGCGTCGTGGGCACTGCTGGGCGTCGGCATCGTGGCCGGGGCGTGGTGGAGCTACGCCGTGCTCGGCTGGGGCGGCTACTGGGCGTGGGACCCGGTCGAGAACGCCGCGATCATGCCGTGGCTCACCGCGACCGCGTACCTGCACTCGGTGATGGTGGAGGAGAAGCGCCGGCTCCTGCGGACGTGGAACATCGCGCTGGTCATCGCGACGTTCGCGCTCACGATCCTCGGCACGTTCCTCACCCGGAGCGGCGTCGTGAACTCCGTCCATTCGTTCACCCAATCGGCGATCGGTCCGCTGCTCCTCGGGTACTTCGTCGCGATCCTGATCGTCGGCGTCGGACTCCTGCTTTACCGGATGGACGACCTGGCCGATCGCGGGTCGGTCGGAGCGCCGCTGTCGCGCGAGGGGATCTTCCTGTTCCAGAACGTCCTGTTCGTCGCGGCGACCCTGACCGTGCTCCTGGGCACGCTGTACCCGCTCATCGCGGAGGCGGTGAGCGGGGCGCAGCTCTCGATCGGCGCGCCGTACTTCGATCGCGTCGAGGTGCCCATCGGGCTGGCCCTCCTCTTCCTCATGGGCATCGGGCCGCAGCTGCCGTGGCACGGGGCGTCGCGGGCCACGCTCGAGCGCCAGTTCACCGCGCCGGCCATCGCGGGCGCGGCCGGCGCGGCGGTCGCGGTCGTCTCCGGGATGACGGGCTGGGCGCCCGTCCTCACGTACGCGCTCGCGGCCTTCGTGACCGCGACGGTCGTCCAGGAGTTCGGGCGTGGGGTGCGTGCGCGGCGCACGCTGCACGGCGAGGCGGCCGGCTCGGCGTTCGTCGCGCTGTTCCGGCGGAATGGCCGCCGGTACGGCGGCTACGTGGTGCATCTCGGCATCGTGATCGCCGTCGTGGCGATCGCGACGAGCCAGGCCCGAACCACCGAGGTCGAACGGACCCTCGCGCCGGGAGACGCGATGGACGTGGCCGGCTATCACATCAGCTTCGCCGGGCTGCGCGACATCACGGAGCCTCAGCGCGCGACGACGGTCGCCGATCTCGTCATCACCGGGAACGGCGCGTCGGCCCAGCTGCACCCCGGGCTCGTCCAGTACCCGAACACCGAATCGGCCATCGGCTCGCCCGGGATCGCGGCCGGGTCGCGCGACGACCTCTACACGATCCTCGCGGCCTACGACGGGACGGGGTTCGCGTGGGCGACGATCCGCGTCCGGGTGATCCCGCTCGTCTCGTGGCTCTGGGCCGGCGGGGCCGTTGTCGGGTTCGGCGCGCTGCTGGCGGCCCTGCCCCCGCCGAAGCGGCGTCCGATCGCCGTTCCGGTCCGGGTCGCCGACGCCGTGGGCGCCGAATGAACCGGATCGCGCGCTACGCCGCGGTCGTGCTGGTCCTCGGGCTCGCGGTCGTCCTGACCCTCGCGTTCGCGCGCGACCCCCACGACATCAAGACCGGCACCGTCGGCAAGCCGGCCCCGGGGTTCGCGCTGCCGTCGCTGACCGATGGCACGACCGTCTCGCTCGATCAGTACCAGGGGAAGATCGTCGTCCTCAACTTCTGGGCGTCGTGGTGCATCCCGTGCAAGGAGGAGAACCCCGCTCTCACCGACGTGTGGGAGCGCTATCGCGGGACCGACGTCGTGCTCATCGGCGTCGTGTTCCAGGATTCCGCCGACGCGGCGCGCGACTACACGGCCCGGCTCGGGAACACCTGGGCGTCCGCGCTCGACGGCGACGGCCGGATGGCCCTGAGCTACGGCGTGTTCGGCCCGCCCGAGACGTACTTCATCGGCGCCGACGGCATCATCGCCGGCCGCCACATCGGACCGATCGACGAGCAGACGCTCATGACCGGCATCGAGACCCTTCGCGCAAAGAGCGCGACCCGATGACGGCGACGCGCTGGATCATCGTCGCGGCGATCCTCGCGGTCGGCCTCGCGGTCGCGTGGACCGCTCGACCGCGGCCGCTCACCGCCGCGGAGCGGGTCGACCGGATCTCCGCGGAGCTGCGCTGCCCGGTCTGCCAGGGGCTCTCGGTCCAGGACTCGCCGTCCGAGACCGCGCGATCGATGCGCGCGCTCGTCGCCCAGCGCGTGGCCGAGGGGCGCACCGACGACGAGATCCGCGCCGAGTTCGTCCGCAGCTACGGCGACTGGATCCTGCTTTCGCCGCCGCTGCTCTCAGCAAGCGGACTCGTGTGGCTCGCGCCGGTGGCCGCGATCGTCCTCGGCGCCATGCTCGCCTGGAGCCGCGCGCGCGCGCCGGCGACGGTGCCGGCCGCCGCGGGGCCGACCGACGCGGAGCTCAGGCGCTTGCGCGAACTCGTCGCGAGCGAGCCCGAGTGACCGCGCTCGTCTTCGGTCTGGCCATCGGGGCGGGCGCGCTCGCCGCGTTCTGGCCATGGCTCTCGCCGCGCGTGCGCCGATGGCCGGTCGAGCCGGCCAGCGCCGCCGACGACGTCGCCCGCGCGGTGTCGTCGCTCCGCGACCTGCAATTCGCAGAAGCTGCGGGCACGATCGACCGCGCCGACGCGACCCGGTTGCGCGGCGTCCTCGAGCGCAGCGCGTTCGCGGCGGAGCCCGCCGCGGCGCGGTCGCGCGCGCCGATCCGCACGATCGGCATCGCCGCGCTCCTCATCGGCATCGCCGCCGCGCTCGTCGCCCAGAGCCTGCCGCAGGCCGCGGGCGACCGCGCACCCGGCGAGCTCATCACCGGCACCGTTCCAGCCGGCGCGCCCTCGACCGCGGCGCTCGAAGCCCGGGCGAAAGCGTCGCCGGCCGACGTCCCGACGCTCCTGGCACTCGCCGATGCGTACCGGCAGGACGGGCGCACCAACGACGCGGTCACGACATATCGAGGCGTGCTGGCCCTCGATCCGAACAGCGTCCCCGCGCTGAACGGGCTCGCGGTGATCCTGGCCCAGGCCGGCGAGGCGGACGGCGCGATGGTCGCGGTCGACCGGGTGCTGGCACTGCGGCCGAAGGATCCGGACGGACTGTTCCTCAAGGGCCTGCTGCTCTACCAGAAGCAGGACTGGCAGGGCGCGGTGGACGCGTGGACCGTGTACCTCGACGTCGGCGAGTTCCATCCCGCGGCGCCGATGGTGCGCTCCCTCTATCAGACCGCGAAGAGCAACATCGGGCGCTAGCCCGAGCAGAGGAGACGACGTGGAGTGGCCGGGCGCGATCGGTGCGATCACGCTGTTCGTGGAGGACCTGGCGGCGGCCAAGGCGTTCTACCTCAAGGTCTTCGGCGCACCGGTGGTCTTCGAGGACGCCGACTCCGCGGTGTTCAAGATCGGCGGCACGCTGGTCAACCTGCTCGTGACCGACGCGGCCCGCGACCTGATCGCGCCGGCGCAGGTGGCGCGACGCGAGGCCGGCGCCCGCGCGCAGCTCACGATCGGCGTGGACGACGTGGATGCGACCTGCGCCGAGCTCCTCCGCCGCGGCGTCACGTTGCTGAACGGTCCGATGGACCGGCCGTGGGGCATCCGGACAGCGAGCTTCGCCGATCCGGGCGGCCACATCTGGGAGATCGCGCACTAGCCGTGAACTAGGGCTGGTCGCCGACCTCGACGCGGATGCGCTCGATCGCGCCGTCGCGGTACAGCGCCACGAACGCCGCGACCACGCGCGGATCGAAGTGCTTGCCCGATTCCGACTCGATCGCGGCGAGGCCTCGCTCGGGGCTCCAGGCCTCCTTGTACGGCCGCTTCGACGTGAGCGCGTCGTACACATCGGCCACCGCGACGATGCGCGCGGCGAGCGAGATCTCCTCGCCGCTCTTCTGGTCGGGGTAGCCCGCGCCGTCCCACCGCTCGTGGTGCTCGCGCGCGACGGCGCGCCCGGTGGCGAAGAACTTCGTATCGCCGAGCATGGCCTCCCCGTCGATGCAGTGCTGCTTCATCACGTCGTACTGGTCGACCGAGAGCTCGTGCGGCGCGCCCAGGATGTCGTCCGGGGTCTGGATCTTGCCGACATCGTGCAGGATGCTCGAGTAGCCGAACTCCTCGATCGTCGCCGGCGGCAGGCCGAGCTGCCCGGAGATCGCCTCGACGAACTTGCGCACGCGAAGCAGATGCTGGCCGGTGGTCATGTCCTTCAGCGAGACGGCCATGAGGATGTGGCTCACGCCCTGGAGGCCCGTGCGGCGCAGCTCGACGTTCGCGTTCTGCTCGGCGAGGAGCGACCGCTCGAGCTCTCGCCGGCGTTCGCGCTCGAGGCGCAGCAGCGTGGCGAGGTCCTCGGCGTAGCGCGTGGCCTGCCGCTCGAGGAGCGCGAGCTCGCCGAGCTTCGCGTCGAAGTCCTTGGAGAGGCGCTGCTCGCGCGCGTACACGGCCGCGAAGTCGGTGGCCATGCGCAGCGCTTGGGCGTTCGCCTGCTCGGAGACGCGGATCGCCTGCTCGAGGAGCTGGCGGAAGATGTCCGGCGCCTTCTTCTCGATCTCGGTCGGCTCCGACAAGGTCGCGCCGAGGTCGACGAGCTCGACGTTGCGGCCTAGGCCGCTATGCAGCGCGGTCGATCGTTCGGCGTCCACGTGCGGCTCGTTATGAGGCCGGGGCGAGGATCGTGCGGATGGTGTCGATGAGCTCGAGCGGGCCGAACGGCTTGGTGAGGTACTGCGCGGCGCCTGCGGCGAAACCGACCGCGCGGTCGCTCTCGCTGTCGTGCGCGGTCAGCATCACGATCGGAATGTTCTTCGTGTCCGGGCCGGCCTTCAGCTCGCGGCACACGTCGAAGCCGTTCGGGCCGGCGCCCATGTCGACGTCCAGGAGCATGAGGTCGGGGTGCTCGGAGCGTGCCAGCTCGAGGGCCTTCTGGCCGTTCTCGGCCTCGAGGATCGTCCAGCCCTGCGTGGACAGGGTGATCCGCACCATCTGGCGGATCGGGACGAGGTCGTCAGCGATCAGCAGCTTCGCCATGTCGTAGGCACCTTTCATCACGGCCATGCCGGGAACGATGGCCGAACTCTAAGGGGGGCCGAGACCCCCCAGCGGGGGAAGCTCATACGACTTCCTTCGGTCGCACTGCCGCCTTGTCCCGCGACCACGCGTCGAGGGTGATCACGCCCAGCCGGGCGGCCTCGGCGACGGCCTCCAGGCGGGAATGCGCGCCGAGCTTGCGCAGGATCGCCTGCACGTGCGCTCGGAGAGTGGCGCTCGAGATGCCGAGCTGATCGGACGCCTGCGTGGTGGACGCGCCTTCGGCAAGGAGCTGGAGCACCTCGAGCTCGCGCGCGGTGAGCGGCTCGAGCGGCCGGGGCCGCGATTCGCGCTCGAGGAGCAGTCGCTGGAGCTCGCTCGGGGCGAACAGGATCTCGCCCTGCGCCGCGGCGCGGACCCCCTCGACGACCTCGTCGAACGGACGGTCTTTCGTGAGGTGACCGACCGCGCCGGACCGGGCCACGTCGGAGAGGACCGAGACGGACGGGTCGCCGGTGAGGATGAGGACCGAGGTGTCCGGCAGCGTCGCCCGGACCGTGCGTGCGATGTCGGATCCGGTGCCGTCGGGGAGGTGGTAGTCGGCGAGGACCACGTCGGGCCGCGCCTCGGTCATGCGCCGGACCGCGGTCTGCACGTCGTGGACGACGTCGACCACCTCGATCCCCTCAGCGCTCCGCAGCGCCACTCGCAGCAGCTCGGCGAAGAGCCGCTCATCGTCGACGATGAGCACCCTGGTCCTGGTCTTCGTTCCGATCGTCATGATCCTGTCGCCTCCCCTCGGTCGTGGCCGCGGACGCCGGCGGCCAGCGCGGCAACGACTGCCGCGTCGAGCTCGCCACGCTGGACGGACTGTTGGAGGATCTGCACGGCCGCGTCGCCCGACATCGCCGGACGATCGGGGCGCGCGATCCGGAGCGCCTCGTAGCGGTCGGCGACCGCGACGATGCGCACCTCGAGCGGGATCTGCGGCGCCTTGAGGCCGTCCGGATAGCCGCTGCCGTCGAGGTGCTCGTGGTGCGAGCGGACGATCGGCAGGAGCCGTGCGAGCGGCCGGAACGGCGCCAGCAGCTCCTGGCCGAGCGCGGGGTGCTGCTCGATCTGCTTGCGTTCCGCCGCTGTGATCTCGCCCCGGCTGCGGACCAGGCCGAGGGGAAGCTTCGTGTTGCCGATGTCACGGAGCAGTGCGCCGACGCGGATGTTCTGGCAGGTCTGCGAGTCGAGGCCGAGCGCCTTGGCGATCGCGACCGCGCGGCCCGCGACCCGCTCACTGTGGCCCGCCGTCGCTCGATCGTGCGACTCGAACGCCATCGCGAGAGCGATGAGCGCGTCGGCGGCCGCGTCGACGTCCCGCCCGAGCTGGTGCTCGCGGACAGCGAGGTCGGCGATGCGCGCGAGCTCGTCATTCAGGACCACGGTGTCAGGACTGGCCGGCGCGCCCGCGGGCGCGACGCGAAGGACGGTCGGTCCCTCGCTCCCCATCTGGCTCGCGACGCTCGCGTCGGCGTCGACGACGAGCAGGTCGACGGCCCGTCCTTCGGCGCCGATCGGGATGATCTCGAACTTCGGTCCGAGGATCTGCTCGGCGCGCTCGCGCCGGGCCGCGTCCGCGAGCGCGACGATCGCCGTGGGCCGGCCGATGCGGGCGACCTCGGCCGGCTTCGAGAGCCGCGGCCCGCGCACGCGGCGCGACTGGCTGAGGACCGCATCGACCCGCGCGAGGAGCTCCGCGGGATGGAACGGCTTCGTGAGGTAGTCCGACGCGCCGCAGGAGAGGCCGCGGACCTTGTCGAATACGTCGCCGCGGGCGGACAGGAAGATGACCGGGATGTCGGCGGTCGCGCTGTCGCTCTTCACCTGGAGGCAGACGTCGTAGCCATCGGTGTCGGGGAGCCCGACGTCGAGGAGCACGAGGTCCGGATGCAGCTCGCGGATCAGCGCGAGGCCGTCACCCCCGGTGCGGCCGACGGACACGCTCATGCCGTTGGCCTGCAGGCGGCGCTGGAGGACATCGGCCGACGCCGGATCGTCCTCGACGACCACGACGCTGGTCTCCGACTGCATGGCGTTCAAGACTTCTTCGCCTCCCCGAGGAGATGCCGCATCGCCACGACGAACTTCGACGGCCGGTCCGCGGGCGCACGCTCGCGAAGGTAGCCATGCAGCTCCTCGGCCCAGTTCGGCAGCTCGCCGACCCACTTCATCTCGATGACCACGTCCGTCTCCCGCGAGAGGATCGGGCCGATGCGGATCGGGACCGAGTCGTCGGCGTTCGTGGTCCACGGTACGGCGAGGTAGATGAGGTTGTGGTCCGCCGTGATGCGGATCCGGTCACCCGGCGCGGCGTACGCGAGCCGGTTGTACTGCGTGACCACGACCGGGCGCGCGCCGGCGCGCACGAGCTCGGCGGCCTTCTGGCCGAGGCCGCTCGCGCCGTCGGTGAGGGTCGTCTCGCCGCGGAGGAACGCCGGGACCGCGTCGCCGGAGATCTCGAACCGCTCTTTGCGTGACATGTCGATGGTGTCTTCCTTCAGCTCGAGCCACAGGCGCGCGCTCGTGAACGCCTCGTCCGGGCGCGTGCGGTGGTACTCGCGGAAGCGCAGGCGCAGCGCCTTGCCGGCCTCGGCCGCGCGGTAGATCCCCCAGTCGTACGTGTCGCAGTACGCCGTGGTCGACCACTGGTATGGCCGGTCGTCCTGGGCGAGCTGGAGATGCGAGCCCGCGGTGCGCATCACCAGGCGGGCGAGCTCCTCGCTCGCGATGAACCGGTCCTCGTGCCGCGGCACGCTCTCCGACTGGACCGAGCGGTCGGCTTGCATCTCGGAGGTCATTCGGTGTGCCCCTGGGCGACGCGCAGCTTGCCGCGGCGCACGAGCGCGTGCTGCACGCGCGCCTCGATGTCGGCACTGCCCTCGCCGAGGAGGCCCTGCAGGTCCGCGGTCGGCACCGCGCGACCTTCGCCGTGGAGCATCTGCGCGGCGTTGCGCCGCAGCTCGGGATCGTCCGATCGGAGGTTCTGGACGATGCGCCGGCCCAGGGCGCGCCGCAGGCCGAACGTGTTCACGACGAAGAGCGCGGAGCAGGCCGTCCCGAACCCGAGGACGACCTGCGGGCTCGCGCTGATCGCGCCAGCCACGAGCACGAGCGCCGCGCCGATCTCCGCGACGGCGTTCAGCCCGCCCGAGAAGAACGCGCGAGCGCGCGGGCGGACGGTGGAGGCGACCTGGCTGTAGATGATCTGCGTCGCGGGCAGGTGAAGGGCCGGGATGACGATCCGCTCGGCCGCCTGGAGCAGCACCGCGATGAGCAGGCCCGCGCCGGCGGTGAGCCCGAAGTACGTGCCCGCGCCGAAGGTCACGAGGTACCAGAGCGGGAAGGCGAATATGACGACCGACACGCCGAGCCGGCGGATGAGCCCGCCGGTGAGGAAGGTCTGGATGAGCAGGGCCACGATCGAGCCGCTCGTGTACACGGATGCGTACAGGAGCGTGTAGTCGTCCTGCGACTGCTGCAGCGTACCGGCCTTCGACGCGGCATCCAGGCCCGCCGCGAACAGGTAGTTCGCGATCTGCATCAGGAAGTACCAGAAGAAGATGTTCACCCCGAACGGACGCAGGAGGCGATCGCGCGACACGATCTTGTAGCCGTTGAGCGAGCCGGCGAGGCGCTCCCCGATGCTCTTGGGCTGGCCCTTCTCGACGGTGACCGCGCCCTCGCCCTCCGGCAGGTGCCGGCGGAAGACGACGAGGATCAGGAACGCGAGGGCGAACCCCGCGGCCTCGATCGCCATGAACGAGTCGGAGTGGATGACCGGCGTGAGCCCGGCCGCGATGAAGCCGCCCACGATCTTGCCCACGAGCAGCGACCCGGCGAACAGCGGGAAGATGCGTTTGCTCTGCTCGCTGTCGAACAGGTTGCCCGCGTAGACCCAGAAGATCAGGTAGATCGTGTCCTTCACGACCTGCGCGAGCACGTAGGTGAACCAGTAGTCGGTGTTCGTGACCGGCAGGAGCACCTGGGCGGCGATCGAGAGCACCGTGACGAGCCCGACGTACCAGATGAACAGGTCGCGGCGGCGCATCCGTCCGACGAGCGAGAAGATCACGCTCGACGCGACGAGCAACACGAGCGGCGCGATGACGTACGCGATCGGCAGGTACGTCACGCCGACGCTCTTGATGAAGATCGAGTTCGAGCCGACCTTGCCGACCCAGTTCGCGATCACCGTGATCGACAGGAGCGTGTAGAGGAGGAACACGATCGGGCGCTCCTCACGCCGCACCGGGAACAGGTCGCGCAGCCAGCTCATGCCGTCACCGGTTCAGCAGCCGGGACACGGGCCGCGGCCGGGATGGTGAACTCGACGATCGCTCCGGACTGCCCGCCGTTGGCGACGCCGATCTTGCCGCCGTGCAGCTCGACCGCCAGCTTGCAGAACGCGAGACCGAGACCGGTGCCGCCGCGGCTGCGCCCGGTGTCGGTCTGATAGAAGCGATCGAAGACGTGCGCCGCGTCGGCCTCCGGGATGCCGGGACCCGTGTCGGTGACCCGGACGACGATGCTGTCTGCGGATGCGGGCTCGGCGTCGATGGTCACGCTGCCGCCGCCCGGGGTGTGCTTGATCGCGTTCGAGACGAGGTTCGTGAGCACGCGCACGATCAGACCGGCGTCGATGAACACCGTGGTGTCGTCGGGAATGCGCTCGACGAGCGCGATACCCTTGGCCATCGCTTCGGGGATGAGCTGGGCGAAGCTCCGCTTCACGACGTCGGCGAGCTTGTTCACCCCGGCGACCGCCTCGAGGCGTCCTTCTTCCATCTTGTAGACGTCGAGCAGCGCGTTGACCATTCGCAGGACCTCGGCGATGTTCGCTTCGGAGAGGCCGAGCAGCTGCGCGAACTCCGGGCGGTCCGGCGTGAGCTCGCCCATCCGGGCGAGCTGGAGGAACGCGACCACGCTGTTCGCCAGGTTGCGGATGTCGTGGCCGAGCATCCCGATGAGCTCCTGGCGTGAGCTCTCGAGCCGCTTGAGGTCCTCGTTCTTGTTCCGCAGATCGTCCTGCAGCCGCTTCATGTAGATGGCGTTGCGGACGCGGGCGAACAGCTCGACCGGCTCGACGGGCTTGTTGACGTACATGATCCCGCCCGCCTCGAAGCCCTGGGCGACGTCCTCAGGACGATCGCGCGCGGTGACGAAGACCACCGGGATGTTCGCGGTCTTCGGATCGCCCTTCAGGAGACGCGTCGCCTGCCAGCCGTCGAGGCCCGGCATCATGATGTCCATCAGGATCAGATCGGGCTGTTCCTTCGTCGCGATCGCGATCGCGTCGTGACCGTTGCTCGCGGTGAGCGTCTCGTAGCCGTTGCCGCCGAGCCGGCGGACGATCAGCTCGACGTTCGAGGGCTCGTCGTCGACGACGAGCACCCGTCCGAGTCGCTCGGCCGGGCTGATGCCCGAGGCCGATAGCTCGGACGGGCGCATCGCGGCCTTCGGCGCCGAGCCGTCGGTGAAGTACTTGCCCAGCAGGACACGCAGCTCAGCGGGGGCGTAGGGCTTCGTCACGAAGTCGTCGCAGCCGGCCTCGCGCGCACGTTCACGATCGGCGTGCATCGCGAGGGCCGACACGGCGATGATCGGGATCTTCTTGGCCCACGGCTCCTCGCGGATCGCGCGCGTGACCGACCATCCGTCGAGCTTCGGGAGCAGCAGATCCACCAGGACGGCGTCGGGATGCTCGCGGCGGGCGATCTCGAGCCCGGACAGTCCATCGGTCGCCGTGAGCGCCTCGTGGCCGGCGCCGCGGACGATCCGGCGCGCGACGTCCAGGTTGTTGGCCTCGTCCTCGATGATCAGGATGCGTGCCATCAGTCCGCTCCCGCCGCGGCGACGGCAGCGCGAACGTGCACCGGCATCGTGAAGCTGAAGGTGGCCCCGCCCCTGGGACCGCTCTCGACCCAGATCCGGCCACCGTGAAGCGCCACGAGGCGCTTGCTGATCGCGAGGCCGAGACCCGTTCCGCCATAGCGGCGCGTCGTGGAGGCGTCGGCCTGCCGGAACTCGTCGAAGATGTACGCCTGCGCCTCGCTGCTGATCCCGATGCCGGTGTCGGCGACGGACACGGTGACCCAGCCCTCGCCGCTGGTCGCTGAGACGGTCACCGCGCCCTTGTCGGTGAACTTCACGGCATTGGACATGAGATTGACCAGCACCTGACGGAAGCGGGCGCGGTCCGCGAGGATCGTCGGCAGATCCTGTGGGATATCCGCGCGCACCTCGAGATCCTTCGAATCGGACTGCGGGCGCACGAGCGCCACCACGTCCTCGACGATCGGGAGGACGTCGACGTCCTCGACGGTGATCTCCATGCGGCCGGCCTCGATCTTCGAGAGGTCGAGCAGGCCATTGATCAGGCCGAGGAGATTGTCGGCTGCGGTCGTAACGCGCTGCAGGTCCGCCTCCTGCTGGGCGTTGAGCTCCCCGTCGAGGCCGTCGAGCATGAGCTTCGAATACCCGATGATCGCGTTCATCGGCGTGCGGAGCTCGTGCGAGACGTTCGCGAGGAACTCGCTCTTCAGGCGGTTGGCGCGCTCGAGCTGGAAGTTGTTGTCTCGCAGCTCGCCGACCAGATCGGCGTTCTCCTTCGCGACCGACACCAGCCGCGCGACGGTCCGGAGCGTCCGGGCCTCGGACTCGGTGATCTCGGATTCACCCTTGAAGTACACCGACAGCAGGCCCGTGATGCTCCCGCGGGTGGACAGCGGAACGTGCGCGGCGCTGCGCAGGGCCCCGTTCTGGATGTCGGAACGCTGCACGACGTCCGGGTCCCCGCTCTTGGCGCTCAACACGTCGGACGCGATCGCCGTCGCGGTGTCCGGCTCGATGTTCGTGGTGCTCGCGGCAACGAGCTGCGGCTGGCCGCCCACGCCATCGCGCAACACGATGGCCGCCGCGTCGGCCTTCACGAGCGAGACCAGCCGGTTCAACGATTCGGCGAAGATGCGTTCACGGTCGGTCACGCCGACGACGGCATCGGAGACCGCGTTCACGGTGCGCACCTCGTCGAGATACTCCTGCTGCGCGCGATCGCGTTCCTGGAGCGACCGGGCCATCGTGTCGAACGCCCGCTCGAGCGTGCCGACCTCATAGGCGGAGCGGACTTCGATCCGCACCCCGAGGTCGCCGGCCTCGATCTTCTGGGCCGCGTCCGCGAGGTGCTCGAGCGGGTTCGTGATCGTCCGCGCCGAGCGGTAGGACAGGACGATGACCGCGGCGATCACGCCGACGAGCAGCCCACCAAGGATCACGAACAGCGACCGCTGGGCATCCTCGACCGGTGCCGCCGCGACGAGCACGCCGAGGAGGAGCGGATCGGCGTTGGCGGTGTGGGTGCGCTCGAGGCTGAAGATCCCGAAGTAGCTCGCTCCATGTACGTTGATCGTCTTCGAGATCAAGTCGGTGGGCGAGTTGTCGACGTCCGCGCTCGTCGGGAACTGGGCGACCTCGTCGCTGTCGATCCCAAGAGTCGCGGCTCGCGGTTGTCCGCGCCAGAGGATCGCAATTTGCGAATCCGAGTTTGACTGGATCGCCTGGAGGAAGCTCTGATCGAGGACCGTGCCGACCATGACGTAGCCGAGCACCACGGTGTTCGCATCGTCGCGCACGATCGACAGCGCGCGTACGGTCACGCCGGCCGGCTCGTCGTAGAGCACGTAGGCCTGCTCGGGGCTCGCGTTCGCTCGCGCGAGCAGGTCGGCTCCAAGCGTCTCGCGTGGCGCGACGTCCTGGCCGCCGGTTATGACGTTGCCCTTGGCGTCGGCGTAGCTGAGGATGTCGGCGCCGATGCTCGCCTTCGCGAAGATCAGGAAGGCTTGCATGGCTGCGACATCGGATGGATCGCGGGTGCTTTGAAATGGTGCCCCGAGGCGCTTCGTCGTCGGAAGGCCGGCCACGAACCGCGCGCCGCGGGTCGCCGTGACGACGCGCGCTTCGATCGCCGAAGTTGCCGTGTTCGCGATGACGGCGGCCTCGTCCTGGAACCGGGCTTGGACGAGGTCGTTCGACACGTACTGGGCGACGAACACGATGACCAGAGCCGCGAGGATGCTGACGGTCGCCGTGCGGAACACGAGGACGCGCAGCAAGCTCGGTGGTGCGATCCGCCTTAGCATCAGCTGTCGGTCGCCCTCTTCCCTCGCGCCTACTCGCCCGCGATGATCTTCTGGCCCTCGGGGCTCTTGACGAAGTCCAGGAGCGCCTTGATGGCCGGCTTCACCTTCGCTGGGTCCCCGTTGGTGGTCATGTAGCTCGGCTTCGAGATCTTCCAGGATCCGTTGTTCAAGTTCGCGAGCGTCGGCTGGACCCCGTCCATGCCGATCAGCTTCATCGTTGGGTCCTTCAGGTTCTTCGCCGAGAGGGTGACCGAGCCGATCGAGCCCTTGAACGCGCCGATCGCTTTGATCGTGTCGCTGGATTCGAAGATCTCCTGCACGTCGGAGGAGTAGACGGGTGTTGCGGAGGCCCACACGTACGACTCGATGGTCGTTCGGGTCGAGCTCGCAGCCTCACGGCGAAACGCCTTGATCGGGCCGGCGGAGCTGCCGAGCTCCGACCAATCCTTGATCTGGCCGGCGTAGATCCGCGCCACTTCATCCTTGGTCAGATTGGTGACCGGGTTGGCGGCGTTCACCGCCATGGAGGTGCCGGTGAAGCCGATCGGCGTGAGCGTGATCTTCGGCTCGGTCGGGCGCAGATCGCGCCCGATGTAGCCGAAGTCCACGTCACCGGTGTTCACGTTGACGATGCTCGTCTCGGTGTCGATGTCGTTCAGCTTGAAGTTGACGCCCGGGTGCAGCTGCGAGAACCGCGTGATCAGGGCCGTCATCTGCGGGTTCGCCCCGTTCGCGCCGGCGGCCACGTAGTCTCCGGCCAGCGGGTCTTTGGTTCTGACCGGGGTCGGCAGGACGGAACCGGGCCCTCCGGCGCATGCCCCGAGGACCATCAACGCCGCGACCAGGAGCCCGACTCCCCGCCCCCACTGCCGGATATCCAAAGCTCGCCTCCATCAAATGATTCGCGCGGACCGTCAGATGCTCCGCCAGTCGGTGTAGGCCGGCATCCCTCAAGGGGGGGAAGCACGGGGGCCAAATCGGCCTATTTCCGTACAGAACGGCCGGGGAGAGGGCCTGGCCCGGGATCCCGGCCAACGGCCCGGTACCGCGACCAGGGCCTGGCCCGGGCATCGCCCCCCATGAAGGCCAGGGGCTCGGTCGGTCGCAGCCCTGCGGCGATGACCGACCGGCGGGCGCAGCGTCGCCATCCCGGACCGGGCGCGATCCCGCTGAGCCTGGCGATGGACGCCGGCTTCCATCCGCGCTCGATGTCAATCGCATCGCGCGAGATCACAGCTCGCACGAGCATCCCCGCGGCGCGGGCGCTGGTCCCGGTCGCGCATCTCCACCGAGATTGTCAGCCGCGATCGCCGCCGGCGTTCGAGTGGATGTCCCGACCGCGCTCTCGTGATGCCCGCGCCGTACGACAGCCGACGCTTCGGCTATCGCCTCCCGTTGATTGATCGCATCGCCACGGCCCTGCGCGTGGTTCCGCTAAACTCGAGGTCCCGAGGGCGTCGCGCGGAGACGCTGGTGTAATGGCAGCACAACGGGTTGTGGACCCGTTTGTAGCGGTTCGAAACCGCTGCGTCTCCCGGATCGAAGCCCGGCGCGGGCTGCCGAGGCAGCCCGCGCACCATGGTCTGGCCGGCTAACCGCTCACGGTCGCGGGATCGACTGCGCGAGCGGAACGGGCACGACCACCCTGAACGCCGTGTCGAATGCCGGCACGCTCGACGTCGCGGCGCGCGCCACGACGGCCGATCGGGCGATGGCCTGCGGCGTCGGTGGCGCGACGCCCACCTTGGGTGCGAGCGCGTACGGCTGATCCGCGTACCGCTCGAGCGACGGTGCGTCACCGGCTCGCTCGCTGATGCCGACGCCCTCGGTTGATCCTGCGGCGACGGAGTCGGTCAGCTCGACGGCGGGCTGGCCTTGGTCCTCGACCTTCGTCCTGACGTCGACGAGCGATCCGCCGGTGACCGATCCGCCGCGCGCGCGATGCGTGGTGATCGTGCCATCTGGCACACCCGGCAGCGTCACGACGAGCTGGCCGTCGACGATCCGAAGCTGGGCACCGGGCGTCTGCAGGATCCTCTTGCCGTGGTGGAGTCCATTCGCGCGGCCGAACGTGTCGACGACCAGCGCATTCGGGTCACCGATGGTCACCGTCACGGTGCGCTCGGTCTTCGGCGCCGGTGCCGGCTCGGATGGTGCCTCGCCCTTCCGCGTCGTGGTCTGCTGTCCCGGGAGCGTGAGCACCGTTCCGATGCCCTGCGCGTCGCTGTTGGCCACGGCGCCTTCGGTCGTCGTCTCGGTCGTCGTGCCGTCCGGCGCGACGGCGACGGTGAACTGCGTTCCCCGCACGGATGCGGTCGCGGTGGAGGTGTGGATCTCGTACCTCGAACCGGTGGTGAGAAGATGGGTCACCACGTTCCACGTCATACCGAGGTGCTGCTGCATCACGATGATGGTGTCGCCATTCGGGTCCGATCGCGCGGCGTCGATGCTGAGCTCGGTGCCCGGCTCCATCTCGACGGTCGAGCCCTCGAAGTACGTGAGCACGGCACGCGCATCCGCGCCGGTCATGACGCTGTCCCCCGCGACGAGCACCGCGCCGTCGGCGGCCGACCCGAAGTCACCGCCGGCGTGCCGGATCCATACGGACCCGGACAGGATCGTGAGTGTTGACGCGCCCGACGCGGCGGCCTGGCCGGCCGGTACGAGCGCACCGGTTGCTCCCAACATGATCGCGGCGACGAACGCCACACCGGTGGCCGTGATTCCCAGACGCAAGCGCCTGTTCATTCCTACCCCCGTGCGCGAACTCCCCATGGCCGCGAACCCGAGCGGCGCGGCCGCCTGTGCGGGACGCTCGAACTAACGAGAGGGCGTCACCACCGGTAGGGGGCTGTTCGGCGGCTCTCGTATCTAACAGGTGACAGCCCGCTTGTTCGCTCGAAAATGGGCCGTTTTTCGGCTATTCGCGGGGTGGCGAATACTCCGACACCGGTACCAGGAACGGACGCGTGCGTCCCGGCTGCACCGTCAACGGCTCCGGCAGCCCGGGTTTCGCAAAGACCGCGACGCGCAGTCCGTGCAGCCGCTCCGTGCGCCGTTCCCACTTCGTGCCGCACACCGGACAGAAGAACTCACCGTCCGTCATTCGATCGCCGTAGTGCAGCAGGATCTTCGCGCAGCAGCGTTCGACATTCGGCTCGTGGCCGTCCTGCGCGGCCAGATACGGGAACGTCGCGGCCGGCCCTTTCCGATCGCGCCGGACGAACGCACGGCCATCGCCTCGGGTGAACGTATCCGCCGCGGTCTTGCGCCAGGACGTCGCGTCTTCAGGACAGCTGAAGGTCGTACCGTCCTTGTAGAAGCCGCCCCATTCGATGATCCAGTCCTCGCAGCAGTCCGAGAGGATCACACGATCCAACGGAGCACCGCCTTCTGCGCATGCAGCCGGTTCTCGGCCTGGTCGAACACCGCGCTCTGCGGCCCGTCGATCACATCGTCCGTGATCTCCTCGCCGCGATGCGCCGGGAGATCGTGCAGGACGATCGCCCCCGGCTTCGCGTTCGCGAGCAGGTCGCGGTTCACCTGAAATCCCTGGAACGCGCGCCGGCGACGCTCGTACTCCTGCTCCTGACCCATGCTCGTCCACACATCGGTGTACACGACATCGGCGTCGCGCACGGCGGCGACCGGATCCTGCCCGAACGTGATGCGCGCGCCGGTGGATCGCGCGGACGCCTCCGCGAGCTCTCGATACCGCGGCAACGGTTCGAAGCCTGCCGGCGTCGCGACGCGGAGGGTCATGCCGGTCTTTGCCGCGACGAGCATGAACGAGTGCGCGACATTGTTGCCGTCACCGATATACGCGGCGACGACGTCGCGCAGCGCGCCCTTTCGCTCGCGGATGGTGAAGATGTCCGCGAGCCCCTGGCACGGATGGGTGAGGTCCGACAGACCGTTGATCACCGGGACCGATGAGTACTTCGCGAACTCCTCGAGCGTCTCGTGCGCGAACGTCCGGAGCACGACCACGTCGACGTAGCGGCTCACGACCCTCGCCACGTCGGACACGCTCTCGCGGCGGCCCAGCCCGACCTCCTGCGGCGACAGGTACGAGCTGTGACCGCCGAGGTCGCGCATGGCCACGTCGAAGGACAGGCGCGTCCGCAAGCTCGGCTTCTCGAAGATCATCGCGAGGGCGCGGCCGCGGAGCGGCGCGCCGCTCGGCACCGGATCGCGCTTGAGGGCCGTCGCGTCGTCCAGCAGCGCCGTCAGCTCCGCCCCAGATAGATCGGCGATCGACAGGAAGTGGCGCACCTGCGTCGCGACCGCGGTCATTGGATCGCCCGCAGGCGGGGGCGCTGCTCCACAAGGAGAGCGAGCAGCGCGTCCGCCAGCCGCGTCGCGTCGTGCCGGATCGTGTCCTGCTTGTTCCACAGCTCGCGCGGCCCGCTCCACTTGTCGATGATCGGCGCCGTCGCGACGCGGATGCCGAGGCCCTCGATCCGTGCGATCTGATCCGCGGTCGGCTCGAGGTAGCGCATGCCCTGCTCGGCGTGGTGGTCGCGCAGGTGCGCGGGCGGCGCGTCGTCATTGAGCAGGACCACGTCGAGGCCCGTCCCGCCGAGGTAATCGCGGACCGCGGCCACGTGCTCGGAGAGCGTGACCGCGTCGGTCTGGCCGGGCTGGGTCGTGGTGTTGCCGACGTAGACGACGAGCCCGCGGGCTTCGCTGATGGCGCGCGCGATCTCCGGCACCAGCAGGCACGCGCAGATCGTCGTGTACAGCGAGCCGGGCCCGAGCGTGATGAGATCCGCGGCTCCGATCGCCTCGAGCGTGCCGGCCGCGGCCTTGGGGTCGGCGTCGCGGAGATAGATCCGCTCGATGCGTGCCTTGCCCAGGCCGCGCACGTTCTCCTCCTCCTCGACCACGCTGCCGTCGGCCAGCTTCGCGCAGAGGTGCGTGTTGTAAAGCGTGACCGGGAGGACCTTCCCGCGGATCCCCAGCAGCCGCGCCGCCTCCTCGACACCGCGAAGGAACGAGCCCTCCTGCTGGGCGAGCGCGGCGATGAACAGGTTGCCGAACGCCATCCCGTTGAGCTCGACGCTCTTGTCGGTCTCGAACCGGTGACCGAACAGGCGCCTCAGGACCGGATCACCCTCCGCGAGCACGGCGATCGCGTTGCGGACGTCACCGGGCGCTGGCAGGTCGAGCGCGATCCGCACCTTGCCGGTCGACCGGCCCGAATCTGTAACCGCGATGATCCCGGTGATGTCGTCGGTGTGCGCGCGCATGCCGGCCATCACCGTCGGCGCGCCAAGCCCTCCGCCGAGACAGACGACGCGCAGATGCGGGGCCATTCGCGAATCTTGCCAGAGATGCGGAGCGCCCCGCGCTATGCAACCGCGTCACCCGCGCGGGGGAGGTGACCGGCTGGTGCGCCGCTCATGATCCGCGGGTCATGCGGATGCGGAAGCTGTCGTCCACCATTCGCGATGCCGCGCCATGGCTCGGATTGACGGCGCTCATCGGCATCGTCGATTACCTCACGCCGTCGTCGTACGCCTTCGCCTCGATCTACTTCATCCCGATCTTCCCGGCGGCATGGCGTTCGCGGGCCGTCGGGTTCGTCGTCGCCGCGGCGTCGAGCCTCGCTTGGATCGCATGCGACTACGTGCAGAGGCCGGTGACCGACGTCAACGCGCAGATCTGGAATTACGCGACTCGGATCATGGTGTTCATCCTCGCCGTCGTCCTCGCCTCGACCTTGCAGCGCGAGCAGCACCGCATCGGCGAGCTCGACCGTCAGCGCGGCAGCCTGCTCACGCTCCTCGAGCACGAGGTCCCGGGACCGCTCCGCGAGCTCGCGACCGAGCTGCGCGGCATCTCGGGAGTCGCGCCCGCTGTCGCCGACCGGCTCACGAAGCGCGCCGAGCAGCTCGTCTTCCTCTCCGACGACCTCGCGTCGCTCGGCGAGCTCGAGGCCGCCGGGCTTCACCTGGAGAAGCGCACGACCAACATCGTCGACATGGTCCACGAGCTGCGCGCCGGGGCGCCGGACCGGCAACACGTGGTGCTCACCGTCCCGGTCGCTCCCGTCCGCGTGAACGCGGATCCGGACCGGCTGCGCCAGGCGCTCGACGCGATGTTCCGCGAGGTGAGCGCGACCGCGGAGTCCGTGAGCGTCGATTGCCGCACGGACAAGGGGTCCGCGGTCATCTCGATCGGCAGCGCGACCATGGCGGTCGTGTCCGGCGCGGCGACGATGGTGCGCGGCGACGACCCCGCGGTCGGCGCTCGGACCCAGCTCGCCCGGGTGCTCCTGGCCGCCCACGGCGGCACGCTGTTCGGCGCGCGCGAGTCCATGGGCCGCGGCCAGCGGCTCATCGCGCGCCTCCCCCTCTGACCGATCAGCAGGGACCGCGCGCTGCTCGGACGACCCTCCTGACCGAGGGACCCGGGGGCCCTACTGGCAGCCGGTGAACTTGAACGCGTTGAGGTGGGTGCTCCAGTTGAACGACCCGTTGGCCTTGAGGTACTCCGTCGTGTACCAGAAGGTGCAATCGTCGACGGGATCGAGCGCCATGCTGCTGTAGTCGCCCCACCGGTGGAGCGTGCCGGTCTGCGATCCACCACCGGCCTGGACCGTCTGCTCCATTCGAAGCGTGCTCGGCGGGTCGCCCACACCGCGGCCGGAGTATCGGATGCTCGGAGCGATCGTCGCGCTCGCCGCGCTGTAGCCGATCGCGAGGTCGCCGAGCTTGTCCATCGCGGCGCTGCCCATCCAGCGGTAGGTCGTGTCGGGCGCGTAGGTCGACGCCTGATACACGGTGAAGTCCTGGGTGCCCGTGCTGCGGAGCTCGTACCACCGCGGAGCCGCGGTGCCGCTGCCGGTGACGGAATGCGTGACCACGAGCGATTCGTAGCCACCGAAATTGCGATAGGCGAGCCGATACATGAGTCGGTCGGCGAGCGAGTCCAGCTGGTTGCTCGTGCCGGGCTGCGGGATGCAGGTGCCGCCGCCGCAGGCCCTCGAGAACGCCGGGACCGCGACCGATGCGCCGGCGAACGTGGAGCGCGCCGAGTTGCCGAAGTCGACATGGAACTTGAACAGGGTGAGCGCGTTCGTTCCGAGCTCCGCGAAGACATCGGGAGCGCCGGCCGGCGGGGCGGCGGTCGTGTTGGCCGCGCCCGTCGCACCGTCCAGGTCCGCGGGCAGCAGGCTCGCGACGTTCGTGCCGCTGTTGAAGCACTGGGCCGCCGCGGTCGGGAGCCCGGCGAGCATGGCCGCGCGATCGAATGCGCACGCGGCGGCGCCGGCGAAGCTGACGCCATTGAGGAACCGGTTGAACGACAGGTAGTACGCGTCGGTCCACACGCCGAGCTTCGGGTAGTCGGGAAAATAGCTGCCGAAGCTGTAGGCGTAGCGGGTCCAGGTGCCCGCGAGGATGTCAGGGCCGGACGAGATCGCGATGCACTGGAAGTAGGGTGCCCCACCGGACACTGAGAACTGGGTCGCGAACCACCGACCTGCCTGAGCATCGAACTTGATGATCGGATCGCCGTCGTTGTTCCGGTCGCAGTTCCCTGCGGTGAAGCCGGCCCAGAACGAATTGCCCGCGAACGGCCCCGCCGTCAGCGCGCCGGTCGCCTTGTCGAACACGGCGTAGTCCAGGTTCACCCACTGCACGACCTGCGTGGGGCCCACGGACGCATTCGTGTCGGGCGGCGCGCAGCAGGGCCGGTACGCCCCCAAGCCGACGCCGATACCGTCGAAGCTCCGTCCGGCGCTCGTCCCGAGCGCGGTGGGCGCGCTCGTCTGGAGTGCGCCATCTGAGGTCCCGCCACCGCCTCCCCCGGGCTTCCCGTGCGTGCCGCCGGGCTTCAACAGGAGCGGCTGCTCGCGGCTGTCCTCGCCGCGGCGGTCGCTCACCGGGCTCCGGGCGATCGATGGGCCGACGCCGGTCGCGACCGGCGTGAGGACCATGAGCGTGGGTTCCTCCGGCCGAGGCGCTGCCTGTGCGCCTCCCGCCGAGAGGACGATGCTCAGCACGGCGACGAGCGTGACGGCAAGCGGGCGAGCGAGATGCAGCACGGTTTACCCCTTCGTTCTTCCCCGGATGGCGACGCCGCAAGAGTCTGGGACGCCGCGGCCATGCTGTCGATAACGAAAAGCTGTCGGTCCGGCCCGGCGAGGCGGATACCTCCGGAAAGCCAACGGGGGCCTGCTCGGCACGCTGGTTGCGCGTCTGTCGGCCGTGCGCCGCCACGTCCCGTCCTGGGCGACCCAGTTCGCCGTCGGCATGGCCCTCGTGCTCATCGCGGTCGCGCTCTTCGCGGCGCTGCTCGGGGCCGCCGTCCGGGGACCGACGGCGTTCTTCGACGAGCTCGGGAAGACCGTCGCCCGTCTCGGGCCGCAGGCCCAGCCTGACATCGCCGACGACGCGGAGCTGAAGGCGGTGATCCGCGCGATGCCCGACGGGAAGCTCACCGTCGGCTCGGTGGTCGAGGACAAGGACGAGGTGGTGTTCACGATCACCACTCCGCGCTCGGCGGTGAAGGCGGCGGTCAAGCCGGGCGACCAGCTCCGGATCGCAAAGGACGGGAGCGTCGAGATCGTGCCGACCGGGATCCCCGGCCTCTTGGACCAGCTCCAGCGCGACATCGACGACCTGAAGCGCAGATTCTTCGGCGGACCCTGACCGGACAACCAAAGGCCGCGCCTTGTGGCGCGGCCATTCGTCCGTGGAGGAACGCGCTGCGTCTAGCTGGCGCGCTTGAGCGAGGCGCGCTGCGCGCGCACCGCGGCGGCCTGACGCGCCACGAGCTCCCCACGCCACGCCTTGCGGCGCTCGAGAGCCTCGTCATAGCCATGGTCGTAGGCACGGACCGCGAGGAACCCGACAACGACGATCCCGAGTGCGGTACCGAGCATCATCCCGAGGGCGAAAATGAGCATTCCCGTTCTGCCTTTCCGCGCTCCCGGCGCGATCCGTATTCCTGGATGACCCGAATGCACGGGACGTGCCACCATGGCCCTGCTTGATGGACCTGCCGCACGCCGTGGAGGCCCGGGACGTCCGGAAACGCTTCGGTTCCGTAACGGCACTCGACGGATTGACCCTGGAGGTCAACACCGGCGAGATCTACGGCCTCCTCGGACCGAACGGTTCGGGAAAGACGACGCTCATCCGGGCGCTCGCGGGCCTCGTCCGTCCCGACGCCGGCGAGCTGCGGATCTTCGGTGCGGCGCCGCGCGCCGCCGTCGCCGCCGGCGCGATCGGCTACATGACCCAGGCCCCGGCCCTCTACGGCGACCTCTCGGTCGACGAGAACCTCCGGTTCTTCGCGGCGCTCCAGAGCCTGCCTGACCCCGGCGTCCGGATCGAAGACGCGCTGCGGCGGGTGGACCTGCTCGATCGCCGGCGCTCGACCGTGAGCACGCTGTCGGGCGGCATGCGCACGCGCATCTCGCTCGCGGCCACGCTGCTGCACCAGCCCCGGCTGCTGCTGCTCGACGAGCCGACGGTGGGCGTCGATCCGGCGCTGCGGCACGAGTTCTGGGAACACTTCCGCGCCCTCGCCTCGTCCGGCGTCACGTTGCTCGTCTCGAGCCACGTGATGGACGAGGCCGCGCGCTGCGACCGCCTCGGGCTCATCCGGGCGGGACGGGTGCTGGCGCAGGGCAGCTCGCGCGACCTCATCGCGCGCGCCGGATCGAACGACCTCGAGGGAGCGTTCCTGACGCTCTCCGCGGCGCCGGCATGAATCCGCGCCGCACCGGTGCGGTCGCGCGGCGGATCGTGCTCGGGTTCCGGCACGACCGCCGGTCGCTCGCGCTCCTGTTCGTCGCGCCCATCGTCGTGCTCACCCTGGTCGGCGCGCTCTGGGGATCGCCGTCGACCAACACGATCCGCGTCATCGCCGCCGGCGACGTCGACCCGCAGCTCTACGAGGCCCTCCGCGGCACGAACATCCAGCTGCAGGCCATGGACACGCCGGCCGCGCTTGAGGAAGTCCGCGCGGGACGCGCCGACGCGATGATCGAATTCACCGGCCAGGGCGCGACCGTGACCGTGGAGGGCTCGGACCCGACCCGCACGAGCGCGTTCGTGAGCCAGATGGACGCCGCCCTCACCGAGATCATCATCGGTTCGCCGCTTCGCTCCGCCGTCACCGTGAAATACCTCTACGGCGGGCCGAGCTACACGCTGCTCGACTATCTCGCGCCCGTGCTCATTGCCGTGTTCGCGTACTTCTTCATCTTCCTGCTCTCGGCCGTCTCGTTCCTCCGCGAGCGGACGAGCGGGACGCTCGAGCGCCTGCTCGCGACACCGCTCACGCGGGCGGAGCTCGTGCTCGGCTACCTCGGCGGCTTCGCGCTGTTCGCGCTCATGCAGGCGCTCGTGATCCTCGCCTTCACCGTGTTCGTGCTGAAGGTCCAGTACCGCGGCAACCTCGCGACGATCTTCCTGGTCGAGGCCGTCCTCGTGGTCGGCGCGGTCAGCCTTGGCCTCGCGATCTCCGCGTTCGCGCGCAACGAGCTCCAGGCGGTGCAATTCGTCCCGATCGTGCTCGTCCCCCAGATCTTCCTCTCCGGTCTGCTGGTCCCGGTCGACCAGCTGAACGACGTCCTGCGGGCGCTCTCTGTGATCTTCCCGCTCACCTACGCGAACGAGGCCCTGCGCTCGGTGATGGTGAAGGGCTACCCGCTCACAGACCCGCTCATCCTGCGGGACATCGGGGTCCTGCTGGTGTTCGCGGTGGTCCTGGCGATCGCGGCGGTCGGCTCGATCCGCCGCGAGGTGGCCTAGTCAGCGGTCCGGAGTTCCGTATCGTTCCGCGTGGCGGACAGAAGGAGGCGTCATGCGACTCAATCTGATGCCGAAGAAGAGCATCTTCTTCACGCTCTTCAGCCAGCACGCCCAGAACGCCCTCGAGGCGGCGCAGGCCCTCGAGAGCTTCGTCACCGACTTCACGTCGATCGAGGACAAGGTCCGCAACATCCACGCGATCGAGCACTACGGTGACAAGCTCACCCACCAGATCATCGCGGAGCTGAACGGGACGTTCGTCACGCCGCTCGACCGCGAGGACATCGTCGGCCTGGCCTCCAAGCTCGACGACGTCACGGACGTCTGCTGGGACGTCGCGGAGATGATCAGCCTCTACAAGGTGACGAGCATCCGGCCGGCCGCCATCCGCCAGGCGCGCACGCTCGTGCAGGCCGCGACGGAGGTGGTCGCGTCGCTGGAGAACCTCGAGAAGCTGAAGGGCCTCGAGCCACACTGGATCAAGATCCACACCCTCGAGAACGAAGGTGACGCCGTCTTCCGCGAAGCCGTCGCCGACCTCTTCGCCCGGACGACGGATCCGGTCGAGATCATCAAGTGGAAGGACATCCACGGGCTCATCGAGGTCGCGATCGACCGGTGCGAGGACGTGGCGAACATCGTCGAGATGATCGTGGTGAAGCACCGCTGATGGACATGGCCACGGCGATCGTCGTCGCGGTCGTCATCCTCGGGCTCATCTTCGAATACGTGAACGGATTCCACGACGCGGCGAATGCCGTGGCGACGGTCATCGCGACGCGGGTGCTCACGCCGCTGCAGGCCGTCCTCATGGCCGGCTCGCTCAACCTCGTTGGCGCGCTCGCCGGCACCGCGGTAGCGGCGACGATCGCAAAGGGGATCGTCGACAGCACGCGGGTCACGCAGGATCTGGTCCTCGCGGCGCTGCTCGCGGCGATCGCGTGGGACCTGATCACGTTCTTCGCCGCGCTGCCGACGTCCTCGAGCCACGCCCTGGTGTTCGGCATCATCGGCGCGGCCGTGTCCGTTCACGGCTGGGACGTGGTCATCGTCCCCGGCGTCCAGAAGACGAGCGCGGGTGTCGTCATCTCGCCGACGTTGACGTTCACGGTGGGCTATCTCTTCATGCTCGCGCTCTACTGGGCCGTCCGGAACAGGTCCTCGGCCGGCGTCAACGCGTTCTTCGGCCGCGGCCAGATCCTTTCGAGCGCGTGGATGGCCTTCACCCACGGCGGCAACGACGGGCAGAAGACGATGGGGATCATCGCGCTCGCGCTCTACGGGGGAGGCATGCTCGGAGGACAGCCCGCTGGTTTCATCCCGGACTGGGTGAAGTTCGCGTGCGCGATCTCGATCGCGCTGGGGACGGCGATAGGCGGCTACCGGATCATCAAGACGATGGGCATGCGGATCACGCTGTTGAAGCCGATCAACGGCTTCGTCGCGGAGACGACCGCCGGCGCGGTCATCGAGCTCGCGACCCGGCTGGGGATCCCGATCTCGACGACCCACGCGATCAACGGCGCGATCCTCGGCGTCGGCTCGACGCGCCGCCTCTCGGCCGTCCGCTGGGGCATCGCCGGCCGGATCGTGACGGCGTGGGTGCTCACCATCCCGGGCTGCTTCATCTTCGGCTGGGGCTTCACCCTGTTGATCCACGCGGTCGGGATCCACGTCTGAGGCTGCGCCGAGGCGGCGGATCGGCCGCGCAGCCCAGCGAAGCTCCCGCGCCCAGCCCCGATCCTGAGCGCGACCGCCTGCGGAACCTGGTCGCGGAGCTGCCGGACGCGATCGTCCTCGCCGACCGCGACGACGTCGTCCGCCTCGCGAATCCCTCGGCTACTCGGCTGCTCGCGGCCGGGGAGCTTGTCGGCCACCGGCTGGTCGAGGTCGTCCGCGATCACGAGATGCTCGAGGCCGTCGAGGCGGCGCGGCATGGCGACCTGACCACACGCGAGATGGACCGTGACGGGGGCCGGCGGGTGCTGCGCATCACGGCCAAGGCGCTGCCGGGCGGCGACCTTGTGCTGACGGTCCAGGATCTGAGCGCGGTTCGCCGGCTCGAGACGCAAAGGCGCGATTTCGTGGCGAACGTCTCGCACGAGCTGCGGACGCCGCTCTCGGCGCTGAAGGCGATGACCGAGACGCTGCGCGCGGGCGCGATGCGCGATCCGGCGGCGGCCGACGATTTTCTCGCGCGGATCGATCACGAGATCGACGGGCTGAGCGATCTCGTCGGCGATCTGCTCGCCCTCACCCGAATGGAGTCCGGCGCCGACGCCCTCGATCTCGCCGACGTGGACGCCGGCGACCTCGTGCACGAAGCCGCGATCCGCCTCGAGCCGCTCGCCGCGCGCGCGCAGATCCACCTCGCGACGGCGACCGACGCAAGCGGCGCGCACGTCCGGGTCGATGCAGCGCGGATGGCCCAGGTCCTCGCGAACCTCGTACACAACGCGATCAAGTTCACGCCGGCCGGGGGGACCGTGACGATCGGCACCACGTCGACGCCGTCCGAGGTCACGCTGTTCGTGCGAGACACCGGGGCGGGAATCGACCCGGCCGACCTCGAGCGCATCTTCGAGCGCTTCTTCAAGTCCGATCCGTCGCGCGCCACGGGCGGCACGGGGCTTGGACTCGCGATCGCGAAGCACGCCGTGCAGGCCCAGGGCGGGACGATCGGCGCAGCCAGCGGCGGCCGCGGCCAGGGCGCCACATTCACGGTCACGCTCCCGCGCTCCGGATAGGCTCGATCGGTGCGCAGCATCCTCGTCGTCGACGACGAGACGAACCTCCGCCACACGCTCGCCTACGCGCTGCGGCAGGAGGGCTACGAGGTGCTGACCGCCGAGGACGGCGACGCGGCGCTCGTGAGCTTCAAAGCCAACGCGCCGGAGCTCGTGATCCTGGACCTCATGCTCCCGAAGCTCGACGGTCTCGAGGTCTGCCGGCGCATCCGCCGGCAGAGCGACGTGCCGATCCTCATGCTCACCGCGCGCGACTCGGAGCTCGATCGCGTGGTCGGCCTCGAGATCGGCGCCGACGACTACCTGGTGAAGCCATTCTCGATGCGCGAGCTCGTTGCGCGCGTACGCGCGATGCTCCGGCGCGCGTCGCGCGTCGCCGAGCCGCCGTCGATGGAGGTCTTCGACCTGCCCGGGCTGCGGCTCGACGTGCCGAAGCGCCGCGTGACCGCGGATGGCCGCGACGTGGCACTCACGGCGAAGGAGTTCGACCTCCTCGCCTACCTCGCCGGCCGGCCCGGCCAGGTGCTGACCCGGGATCAGATCGTCGCAGGCGTCTGGGGCGTCGATTTCTCCGGTGACCCCCGGACGGTCGACACGCACGTGAAGACGCTCCGCGAGCGTCTCGGCGACGACGCCGACCATCCTCGGTGGCTGGAGACCGTTCGCGGGGTCGGCTACCGCATGCGGGAGCGACCAGCCGGCTAGCGCCGACCCCACTTCACCGCCGCTACACCGGACGCTCACCGCACGCACCCCCCGACCACGTGGCCGTGGCCGACGCTGTCCACAACGGAAGTGAAAGAGGTGGGAATGATGCGTTCCCGGTGGAAGTCCGTGGCGGCGATCCTCGCGGTCACCACGCTCGCCGCGGCCTGCGGCGGCAGCGGAGGGGCCCAGCCGGCGGCGACCGGCGGTACGGCGAATCCGTGCGGGATCCCGGTGACGAGTAGGTGCGCCGATGAGGCGCAGTCCCTGAGCGGAGCCGGTGCGACCTTCCCCGCGGTGATCTACACGAAGTGGATCGACGAGTACAACAAGCTCACGGGCGTGCAGGTGAACTACCAGGCCATCGGCTCCGGCGGAGGCGTCAAGGGCATCACCGACAAGACCGTGGACTTCGGCGCGAGCGACAACGCGCTCACCGATCAGCAGCTGGCCGACGCGAAGACCACCCTCCTGCACATCCCGGCCGTCATGGGCGGCATCGTCGCGACGTACAACGTCGCGGGGGTCACCTCGCTCAAGCTCACGGGGGACACGCTCTCGGGGATCTTCCTCGGCGACATCAAGAAGTGGGACGACCCGAAGCTCGTCGCTGACAACCCCGGGGTCAGCTTCCCGGCCGCCGACATCGTGACCGTCCACCGCTCCGATGGATCCGGCACGACCGCGGTCTTCACGGACTATCTCTCCAAGGTCAACGCGACCTGGAAGTCGCAGGTCGGCACGGCGCAGACCGTCAACTGGCCGGGCGGCGTCGGTGGCAAGGGCAACGACGGCGTCGCCGGCGCGGTCAAGTCGACGCCGAACTCGATCGGCTACGTCGAGCTCATCTACGCGCTCCAGCAGAAGCTGGGCGCGGCGACCATGAAGAACAGCGCGGGCAGGTTCATCGAGGCGAACCTCGACTCGGTGAGCAAAGCCGCCGTGGGCGTGGCGCTCCCCGATGACCTCCGCGCCTCGCTCACGAACTCGAGCAACGCCGACGCGTACCCGATCGTCGCGATGACCTACCTCCTCACCTACCGGGACGTGGCCGACAAGGGCAAGGCGCTCGCGATGGCCCGGTACTTCTGGTGGGGCACTCACGAGGGCCAGGCGTTCGCCAAAGACCTCGGCTACGCGCCTCTGCCGGCCGACGTGGTGACGAAGGTCGAGGCGAAGATCAGGTCGATGAGCTCTGGTGGTCAGCCGGCCCTTCCGGCACAGTGACCGCGAGCCAGTGACCTCCCGCACCGCGGATCGGACGTTCGCCGTGGGCGTGACGGCACTGGCGCTGCTGGTGCCGCTCACGCTCGCGGCCATCACCCTGCTCGTCGTCCTTGACTCGCTTCCGTCGATCCAGCGCTTCGGGCTGAGCTTCCTCCTCACGAGCACGTGGGACCCGGTCCACGCCGCCTTCGGGGCGGGCGCGTATCTGTTCGGCACGCTCGTCACCACCGCGATCGCGATCGCGCTCGCCACGCCGGTGGCGGTCGGTGCCGCGATCTACCTCACCGAATACGCACCGCGGGCCATCCGCGGCCCGCTCGCGTTCCTGATCGAGCTCCTGGCGTACATCCCGAGCATCGTCTACGGGCTCTGGGGCCTGTTCGTCCTCGTGCCGCTGTTCCGATCCGAGATCGATCCGTTCCTCCAGCGCACCGTCGGGCAGGTCCCGATCATCGGGGCGTTGTTCAGTGGCTCGATCGTCGGCACCGACCTGCTCATGGGGGGCGTCATCCTCGCGGTGATGGTCCTGCCCCTCCTCGTGGCGGTGACCCGCGAGGTCCTGCTCGCGGTGCCGCCGGCCCAGCGCGAGGGGATGATCGGCCTCGGCGCCACGCGCTGGGAGGCGATCGCCGGCGCGGTGCTCCCCTACGCGCGCGTCGGGATCATCGGCGCTGTCGTGCTCGCCGTCGCACGGGCATTCGGCGAGACCATGGCGGTCACGCTCGTGGCAGGCAACAGCTCGACGACGGTCGGGCCATCGCTGTTCACGCCGGGATACACGATGGCCTCGGCCATCGCGAACCAGTTCACGGAGGCGAGCGACCCGCTGCATTTCAGCGCGCTCGTCGAGATCGCACTGGTCCTCCTCGTCGTCGCGCTCGTGATCAACACCGGGGCCCGGCTGCTCATCCGACGGGTCGCGTCCGGGCCGCAGGGCCTGGTGCTGTGAGCACTGCGGCCTCGGTCATGGCCCGCGTCCCCGAGCGTCACGCGGTCAGCGCGCGCCGCCGCGCGCGCGAACGGACGATGCAGGCGCTGGTGGCGCTGTCCGCGGTCGGCGCGGCGGCGCTGCTCGTGATCATCCTCGGCTACGTGATCGTCCGCGGCGCGCCTGCGCTGAACCTCGCGTTCTTCACCGAGCGCCCGCTCCCGTTCGGCGTCGAGGGCGGCGGCGTCGGCCCCGCGCTCGTCGGCACGGTCATCCTCTCCCTGCTCGCGGGTGTCATCGCGATCCCGATCGGCATCGCGAGCGCGATCTTCGTCACCGAGTTCCGCTCCGGCCGGCTCGCGCCGGCGGTACGGTTCGCCGCCGAGCTGATCGCCGGGCTGCCCTCGATCGTCGTCGGCGTCTTCGTCTGGGCGTTCCTCGTCCGCGGGATCATCGGCCACTACGCCGCGCTCGCGGGCGCGATCGCGCTCGCGATCATCATGATCCCGATCGTCGCACGGACCGTGGAGGAGGTGCTCCGGCTCGTCCCACAGTCCTTGCGGGAGGCCGGCCTCGCCCTCGGCGCGCCCCGCTGGCGGGTGGTCCTCTCGATCGTCGTGCCGACGGCTCGCGCGGGCATCGCGACCGCCGTCGTCCTGGCGGTCGCCCGGGCCGCCGGCGAGACCGCGCCGCTGCTGCTCACCGCCCTCGGCAATCTCTTCTTCAGCACCGACCTGCTGAAGCCGGTGTCGGCCCTGCCGCTCCAGATCTACCAGTACGCGGCCTCGCCGTACGACGACTGGCACACGAAGGCCTGGGGCTCATCGCTCGTGCTCGTCGGTGTCATCGCCCTCCTGAGCCTGGCGTTGCGGCTGGCGATCCGGCGCGGTGCGCGATGATGCGCACTGTGGAGCGCGACCGCGTCCCCGCGACGACCGCGGTGGTCGCCGCCGGCCCGGCGAAGCCGGAGTCGGCCGTTCGGATCGAGGACCTCTCCGCGTGGTACGGCGCGGCCCAGGCGGTGGGCGGGGTCAGCCTCGAGCTTCCCCGCGGTGCGGTGACCGCGATCATCGGCCCGTCCGGCTGCGGGAAGTCGACGCTGCTCCGGTGCCTCAACCGGATGCACGAGACGACGCCCGGCGCGCGCGTCGCCGGCCAGGTGTTCCTCGACTCGCTCGACATCTACTGGACCGGCGTCGACGCCGTCGAGGTACGGAGCATGGTCGGCATGGTGTTTCAGAAGCCGAACCCGTTCCCGATGATGTCGATCTACGAGAACGTCGCGGCCGGACCGCGCCTGCGAGGCTGGAAGATGGACCGCACGAAGATGGACGAGCTCGTCGAGCGCAACCTGCGGCGCGCCGCGCTGTGGGACGAGGTGAAGGACCGCCTCGACCGGTCCGGAGCCGCGCTCTCCGGCGGCCAGCAGCAGCGCCTCTGCATCGCGCGAGCGCTCGCCACGGATCCGTCCGTCCTCCTGATGGACGAGCCCGCCTCGGCCCTCGATCCGATCGCGACCTACAAGATCGAGGAGCTCGTGCGCGAGCTCGCGAGCGAGGTCACGATCGTCATCGTCACCCACAACATGCAGCAGGCGTCGCGCGTGTCGCAGCGCACGGCGTTCATGCTCGCCGCGGATGACGGCGTCGGCCGGCTCGTCGAGTTCGGCCGGACGGACGACATCTTCACGAACCCGCGTGACTCGCGGACCGAGGCCTACATCACCGGGCGGTTCGGATGATGACGACGATGCATCAGCGGGCCGGGCTCGATCAGGGGCTGGAGCAGCTGCGCCGTGACCTCCGCCGCCTCGCGAGCATGGTCGATGTCGCGATCGAGCAGAGCGTCGCGTCGCTCGCGCGACTCGACCGCTCCGGCGCCGACCGCGTGATCGTCGGCGACAAGTCGATCAACGATCTGCGCTACGGGATCGAGGACGCCGCGGTGCACATCATCGCGATGCAGCAACCGATCGCGGGCGACCTCCGGTTCGTCATCGCGGTCCTCATGGTGACGAGCGAGCTCGAGCGGATGGGCGACTACTGCGTGGGCATCGCGAAGATCACGAAGCTCCACGGCGACCGTGCGCTCCTGAAGCCGCTCATCGACATTCCCCGGATGGCCGAGGCCGTGCGCGGGATGCTGCGCGGGTCCGTGGATGCGCTCATCACCAAGAACGCGTTCCTGGCGGAGGCGATCGCCGCGCAGGACGACGAGATCGATCGGCTCTACGACCAGATCTACCGCGAGCTGCTCACGTACATGCTGAACGATCCGACGACCATCGACCGGGCAACGTGGCTGCTCTGGGCGGCGCACAACCTCGAGCGCATGGGCGACCGCGTGCAGAACATCTGCGAGCGGACGGTCTACGAGGCGACCGGGGTGCTCAAGGAGTTCGGCGGGCGTGCCGGGGACGACGACGCGAGGCGGAACGACGCCTAGGTAGGACCACCGTCCGGGCGGTGAAGCCGGACGCGCGCGGCGCGAGCCGGCGCCTCGCGTGCTTCCCGCGTCGCGTTCGCGGCGCCTGCCGCGTCGCCGAACGCGGCGAGGATCTGGGCCAAGGACCACGCCGTCCGCGCGCGTCGCGGCGCATGCGTCCGCGTGCTAGCCGACCCCGGCCAGGGCTGGCAGCTCGAACAGCTGGTCGAGCGCTCCGATCGTGTGGTCCGGCGCCGCGTCCCCGGTGGCCGCCGATCCCCCGGCCGGGTCGGTCAGACCCGTCGTGATCAGCACCCCGACCGCGCCGACCTTGTGCGCCGCGACGATGTCGTACTCCGGCGCGTCACCGACGACCACGACTGGTCCGGGGGCGGGGCCCGCCCGGCGGATGGCCTCCTCGAACAGGAACGGCTCGGGCTTCCCGATGCAGATCGCCTCCCGGCCGCTCGCCACCTCGAGCGCTTTCACGATGCTGCCCGCGCCGGGGAGGAGCCGGCCTTCCACCGGGTAGGCCCGGTCCTTGTTCGAGGCCACGAACCGCGCGCCGCCGAGGAGCGCCCGCTGGGCCTCGGCGAGCCGGGCGTACGTCAGGTGGAGGTCGAGGCCGACGACGACGGTGTCGGGAAGCGGGGGGAGCTCGAGGTGCGTGAGGTACTCGCGCATCGCCGACGGGCTGACCCCGTCCGCGGCGGCGGCGGGCGGCGGCTGGGCGCCGGGCAGGTCCAGGGCGCTCCGCACCCCGATGCCGACCGCGCGGATCTCGTCGCGCAGCCCGTTCGCGCCGACGACGAACACGTCGGCCGGCTTCGGCTCGAGCCGCTCGAGGTAGTGGGCGGTGGCGTACGCGCTCGTGACGACGTGGTCCAGGTCGCCGCCGAGCCCGAGCGCCGTCAGGCGCGCCACGTAGTCGGCCCGCGACGAGGTCGAGTTGTTCGTGGCGAAGAACACCTGCCAGCCCCCGGCGCGCAGGCGCGCGAGCGTCTCGCGCGCGTGCGGCATCACGACGTTGCCGCGGTAGAGGACCCCGTCCATGTCGAAGATCGCGGTCGGCATGGTCGCAGGCTACGCGAGACGCTCAGCGCCAGCCGATCGCCGCGACCTCGACGGGTTCCGCGATGTCCTTGAGGGCGACGACCCGCTTCTCGCTCGGGTACGCCTTCGCGGCCGACTCGAGCGTCGCGGCGCTCGCGAGGATCTCGTCCGGGCCCGCGACGCCGCCGATCCGCGCGGCCTCGTGGATGCCGAACCCCGCGTAGTCCAACCCGCGCCGATGCGCGCCGGCGGTGTGCATGCCGATGCGCACCTGCGGCGCGAACCCCTGCGCGCGCCGGTGCTCGGCCAGCTTGCGTTGGATCGCGATGGCGCAGTCGATCGCGTCGGCGGCGGAGGCGAACGAGACGAAGAAGCCGTCACCCTGGTGGCGGATCTCTTCGCCCCGGTGCCCGGCGATGAGCGCGCGCAGGGTCTCGTCGTGCCAGCGGATCAGCCCCTGCCACGCATCGTCGCCGATCGCGTCGACGAGCTTCGTCGACCGAACGATGTCGGTGAACAGGAACGTCCGGGTGACCAGGTCCGTGGCCGGCTCGCCGGCCGACGTCCCGGCAGGCTCGCCGAGCAGCTCGTTCGTCCGTCGGATGTCGAGCCGCGCGCCAAGGCGCTCGAACGTGGAGCGTGACGACTGCAGCTCGAGCCTCGCCGCGCCATCGTCGCCCTGCGCCCGAAGCGCCGCGGCGAGCACGAGGCGCGCCTGCGCGGCGTCGTACGGCATCCCGAGCTCGAGCCACCGTCGGACCGCGGCGCTCGCGGTCCGCTCCGCCGCCGCGGCGTCGCCGTCGGCGAGCTGCAGTGAAGCTCGCGCGGTGCCGGCGCTCGCGTCCATCGCCGCCGTGCCGAATGCGGTCGCGAGCGCGTCGAGCTCCGTCGAGGCGGCGCGGGCCCGCTCGCGATCGCCGACGGCGAGCGCCAGCGTGACCTCCACCGGGAGCAGCCGCGCGCGCGAGGACCGACCGGTCTCGTTCGCGAGCGCCCGCCGGAGCGATGCCGCGGCGGCGATCGGATCGCCCTGGGCCAGTCGAATGAGCGCGAGCCCCGGCTCGGGGATCGCCCCCAGCTCGTGGGCAAGGCGGAAGGCGTCCTCGGCCGCCGGCAGATCGCCCATCCGCAGGCGGATGTCGCCGATCGCGTAGTACCCCTGGGCGGCGATCCCCGACACGTGAAAACGCTGCAGCTCTTCGCACGCCTTTCGGGCCTCCTGCTCGGCCTGGGCCCACTGCCCACCCTGCGCCACGACCTCGGCCCGGTACACGCGGCAGATCCCCGGGAAGCCGGTCACGGATTGCCGCTCGCACCAGCGGGTCGCGGCTTCGGTCCACTCGCTCGCGCGCCGGTAATCGGCGATCTCGCGACACGCGCCGATCGTGCCGCAGTACACCCACCCGGTCGACCACGGACTGAGCTCTCCCGCGACCGCCGCGACGGTCGCTTGGTCGAGACGCGCCAGTCCCGCGGCCGGGTCCCCATAGCCGACGAGCGCGAGCCCCTGGCCCATCGTGCCGAACGCCTCGAGATCGCGGTCGCCGAACTTTCTTCCGAGCTCGGCAGCCCGGCCACCCAGCTCGAGCAGCTCGTCGAGGCTCATCGAGCCCGCGCCGATCGCGCCTCGAGAGAACAGCAGGTAGCCGAACGCGGCGCAGTCTTCGTCTCCTTCGAGCAGCTTCGAGGCGCGCTCGAACCAGGCGAGCGCGGTCGTGTACGAGCGGTTGACGGCGTTGTCCTGGGCGATCCGCAGGGCGATCTGCGCGGCACGGCGGGTATCTCCCGCTTTGGCGAAGGCGCCATGAGCCCGCTCCCGCGCGGCGAACGCTTCGTCAGGCTGGGCCGTCCACCATGCGGCGTCGGCCAGCATCTCGAGGCCCTCGCCGTCCAGGCTGTTCGAGGCGTCGGCCTGGCGCAGCAGCGCCAGGGCCTCGCCCCACGCGTGCCGATCGAGCGCCTTCCGCGCGTCCTCGAGCGGATCGCCCACTACCTCGACCGGTTGCCTCCGCGCACCGCGCGCGGAAATGTACCGCCTTGGCCGAGAGCGCGGGCTCTAGATCGCGGCGCGGTACAGGGCTTCGATGTCCGGCTGTCGCGTCATCCGCGGGTTCACCAGGATGTTCCCCGAGAGCATCGCGTCCTTCGCCATGCTCGGGATGAGCCCTTCGTCCATGCCGACCGTCCCGAGGTGTGCGGGGATCCCGATCGTCTCGTTCAGCGCGAACACGTGCGCGACCGCGGCCTTGGCATCCTTCTTGGCACCCATCGTCTCGCCGACCGTCGCGTACCGGTCCGGCGCGGCCGAGCGATTGAAGTCCATCACGTGCGGCAGGAGTGCCGCGACCGCGGTGCCATGCGCGACGTGGCACCAGCCGCCGAGCGGGAGGGCCATCGCGTGCACGTTGCCGAGCCGGGTGTTGCTGAACGCGAGGCTCGCCGTCACGACGGCGCGCATCATCGCCTCGCGCGCGTCGATGTCCTTCCCGTCCTTCACCGCGCGCGGCAGCGCCCACGCGGCGTCGCGGATCGCCTCGAGTGCGAGCACCTCGGTCATCCGATAGGAGTTCTTCGAGGTGAACGACTCGATCGCGTGCACGAGGGTGTCCATCCCGGTGATCGCGGTGAGGAACGGCGGCAGTCCCGTCGTGAGCTCCGGATCTTCGAGCGCGAACAACGCCGTCGCGTTCGGGCTGATGATGACGAGCTTCTTGTGCTGCTCCGGGTCCGCGATGACCGAGTTGATCGTGATCTCAGCGCCGGTGCCCGCGGTGGTCGGGATGGCGATGACCGGCGCGGCCATCTTCGGGACCTTGTCGATGCCGATGTAGTCGAGCACGGTGCCGCCGTTCGCGAGCAGCACGGCGGCCATCTTGGCCGTGTCGATCGACGAGCCGCCGCCGACGGCGACGAAGCTGTCCGCTCCGGCCTCTTTCGCCCGCTCGTACGCGCGCTGCACCTCGGCCACGCCCGGGTCGGGCACGACCTGGTCGTAGATCTCGTATGGGATCTTCGCCTCGCGGAGCTTCTCTTCGAGCGGCGCGACGAGGCCGGCTTTGATCACGCCGGGATCGGTGACCAGGAGCACCTTCTTGGCGCCCACCTGCCGCAGCGGCTCCGCGAGCGTGAGCGCGACACCTCGGCCGAGCTGGATGCGCGTGGGGATACGGAACACATCGATGCGTCCGGGCACGGCTGCGAGCGTAGCCTTTCAGCGCCGTGCTCGCGGCGGCCGTCGTCTCGATCGCGCCGTCGGCGATCGCCGTGCGGCTCTTTCCGGCGCCGGCGGTCTAGGGCTTGGGCTCGCCTCGGGTGTCGATCGCGTTGCCCGCGTCGGGCGGGGTGCCGCGCTTCACGCCCTTCTTCCCGCCACGGGCGCGATACGCGCGCCACGCGCGGCCGGTCACGGCGTCACGGTGGTCGCTGCGCTCGACGTAGTCGTCGACGCGCGCGAGCACGACCGCGGTGATCGCCGCGAGGGCGAGCCGCCAGAACGTGAAGAACAGAAGCCGCAGGCATCCCCCGAGGCAGCAACCCATGGTCGGGACTCTAGCGAGAGGCGTGCCACGCCGATCAGACGAAGAAGCGGCGCAGCTCCAGCGCCACACGCGCGGGGTCGGCGCCCCGACCGGTCAGCGGGTCGGCGGCGTTTCCTGAGGCGGAATGATCGAGCCCGGCGAGCCTGACGCGCTCCGCGCGAGGAAGGACCCGCTCGAGCGCATCGACCGACGCCTGCAGGAACGCCGGGCTGGCGGTCCCGTTGAGCAGGAGCACGTCGGCCGTGATCGCGGCGAAGCGATCGAGGGCGCCCTGCGATCCGCGCACGAGCTCGAAGTCATAGTGCAGCGTCGGAGCGAGCATCCGCATGGTGACGTCGTCCGGCGCGGCTCGGTTGTCCTCGCTCGCGAGCATCGCCCGGGTCAGGCGCTCGAGCAGCCAGCGCGGAACGCGATCGAACATCGGCGGCGCGAGGCGCGCTGCCTTCATTCCCGTGATGAGCGCCGCCGCCACCTTGCCCTGCGCGATCTGTTCGTCGAATCGCCGCATGAGCGGCGGCGACTTCGTCTCGTCCATCAGGAGTGGCGGCTCGAAGATCGCGGCCTTGCGGATGGCCGGCAGCTCGAGCGCCGCGAACAGCCAGATGATCGCGCCTGAGCTCACGCCGAACACGTACTGCGCGCCGGTCCTCGACAGGAGCGCGGCCATGTCGTCGATCTCGGTCCGCACGCTGTAGTCGGCGGGATACGGGCCGGAGAGGCCACGGCCGCGCCGGTCCGGAAGGTACACGGTGAACGCGTCGGCGAGCACCTCGGCGAGCTGGAGGTGGCTGCGCGATGACTCCATCGCGCCGTGCAGGACGACGAGGCCGGGACCGGCGCCGACGCGGCGGTAGCCGATCGTCGTGCCATCACGCGAGGTGACCGCCCCGGTCTCGGGTGCCGGCGCTGTCGCGATCGCCATCGGTCAGGCCGCCACGATCTGCGGCCGAGGCTCCGAGGTGACGCGACGCGGCGCGCGGGCCGCGAGCGAGAGCAGCGCCGCGACGATCACGATGCCGATCGGCAGGGCCATGCTCGGCCGCATCGCATCGACGAACGCGTGCGTGAAGACCGCGTGACCGAGCTGCGCGAGCTGGTCGGCGACCTGTTGCGGGATGCCCGGCGGGAGCTGAAGCGCGGCGCCGTTCTGACCGGCGCCGACCTCGAGACCCTGCTTGCCGGCATCGGCGAAGCCGTTGATGAACGGCTGCTGGAACGGCGCGGGAAGCTGGGCCGAGTATGCGACCGCCTCCCTGCGGAGCGACGTGGCGAGCTGGTTCTGGAGCACCGCGCCGATCGCGGCGCTCGCGATGACCGTGCCGAGCTCCTGCATCGTGTTGAGCACACCGGATGCGGTGCCGGCGAGCTCGGGCTTGAGGTCCCGGGTCGCGAGGTCGTACACCGGTGTCCACACACCGGACATGCCGATCCCCATCAGGATGAGGCCCGGCAGGAGCGCCCACCGGCCGCCGTCGGCGCTCACGCTCCACGCGATGAACGCGAGCGCGATCGTGAACAGCATGAGGCCCACGAAGAGGAACGGCTTCGGGCCGACCTTCTGGACCTGGCTCGCGACAAAGCCCGACGCGATCATCATCGCGAGTGGCATCGGCGCGATCGTCAGGCCGGCCGTGAACGCGTCGAAGCCCAGGACCGACTGGAAGTAGATGGTGAGCGGCAGGAACACGCCGAGGATCGCGAAGCCCATCGCCATGAGCACGAACACCATGAGCGTGAAGTTGCGGTTCTCGAAGACGGCGAACGGGAGCAGCGGCTCACGATCCTGGACGCCCCGCTCGTAGAACATGAACAGGGCGAGCAGGACGATGCCCGCGGCGATGATCTCCGGGATCGTGACGAACCCCGTGACCGTGCCCCAGTCGAAGCGCTGACCCTCGATCAGGCCGTAGACGACGAGCAGGAGCCCGCCGCTCGCGAGCGCGACTCCGGGAATGTCGAGCCGGTGGCTCCTGCCCACGCGCAGGTCCGGGACCAGCGCGAACGCCGCGATGACGAGCGCGACGCCGATCGGGATGTTCACGTAGAAGATCCAGCGCCAGCCGAAGTTCGAAACGATGAGACCACCGAGGGTCGGACCGAGGACGACGGCCAGGCCGGCCAGGATGCCGAAGATCGCGAACACCCCGCCGCGCTTCTCGGGCGCGAACAGGCTCGTGATCATCGGCAGGCCCTGCGGCGCGATGAGCGCGGCCCCGAGACCCTGCGCGGCGCGCGCGAGGATGAGCTGCGTCGGATCCTGGGCGAGGCCGCTCAAGGCGGAGGCCACGGTGAACGTGCCGACCCCGGCGACGAAGAGCGCGCGCGGGCCGAACATGTCGCCGAGGCGCGCCGAGGTGATGAGGAGCACCGCGTATACGAGGCTGTAGGCGTTGAGCATCCAGAGGATGCCGTCGAGCGGGGCCTTCAGGTCGTCGACGATGCTCGGGATCGCGATGTTGACGATCGTCAGATCGAGCAGGGTCATGAACAGCCCGAGGCTGAACACCATCAGCACGAGCCAGGGGTTCTTCTGCGGTGCGTCGTTCATACGTCCTCCGTGCGGCGTTAGACTATGATAGCTGCATCAGTCAGTATCTGCGCGAATCAGATATCCGCACCATGTCACGCGATACAGAGAAAGAGAAGGGCGGTGGCCGTGGGCGCGAAGCGATCGCGGGCGGAGCTGCTGCAGGCCATCCGCAGCGGCTTCCAGCAGATCAGCGGGCAATCCGTGCTGCTGAGCCAGGTGGTCGCCGACAAGGTCGGGCTCGCTCCGAGCGATCTCGAGTGTCTCGGCTACCTCGAGGACGGCGGGCCGATGACCGCGGGGCGGCTCTCGGAGCTCACCGGGCTCACCAGCGGCGCGGTCACCCGGATGGTCGACCGGCTCGAGTCGGCGAGGTACGTGCGCCGGCGCAGTGATCCGGATGACCGGCGGAAGGTGATCATCGAGCTGGTCCCCGGGCGAGCGAAGGAGTTCGAGCGGTTCTACGGGCCGATGGCCCGCGGCACGACCGAGCGCCTGACGCGCTACGGCGACGCCGAGCTCGCGCTCATCGCCGAGCTGCTCGATGGGATGACCGAGTTCGGTCGGGCGCAGATCACGCGCATCGAGGCGCTCCCCGCCAAGCCAAGGCGCCGCCGGGTCCGGATCCACGGCCAGGTGCTCGGGCAGAAAGTGAAGATCGAGCTCTAGGCGGACATCGGCGGCTGCACCACCGGCAGGGTGTGGATCGCGCGCGGCACCAGGAGCACCGACGCCCGCTGCGGCCGACCGATGTGCTCGTACGCGATGTCGAGCGCCTCCTCCACGTCCACGGCCGCGCGCAGCTTCGCGAGCCGCACGATCTCCGGCGCTTCCGATGCCGCGACAACGATCTGGCAGTGCTGCAGCGTCAGGGCCACCATGACCGCGCGCTGCTCGCCGCCCGCGAAGTGCCGCCTTGCGGCCTCGACGACGGCCGCGGGTGATTCCGCGGATTCGAGGGCATGCAGGAACCGCTGCTCCCCCGCTCCCTCGCCGGCGCCCTCGTCGAGCTTCGCCGGCAGGATGATCGAGCCGCCCTCGCGCACGACCGGGGTGGGCGCGAAGCGGAGGTACGTCGCGGCGCGCGACGCCTGGTACAGGTTCACGTCCTTCGGCGCGCCCACGCCGGCGATCGCGATGTCGTACTGCTTCGCGATCGGCCGGGTGTAGATCGCCGCCGCCTTCGCCACGAGCTCCGCGAGCACCGCATCCGGGTCGCCTGAGGCGACCGCGACGACGCGTTCGCGGTCGTCGGTCACGACGTTGATGCAGAACCGCAGGCCCGCGCGGCGCGCGATCTCGCGGACGGTCTCGTGGAACGGGTTGCCATCGATGCGGCCCAGCCGCACACCGGGGTCCTCCAGGAAGCGCATGCCGTGCGTCGCGGTGATGACCGGCTCGCCGCAGCAGCCGATGGCGACCGTCTTCCGGCCGCCCGAGTAGCCGGCGTACTGGTGCGGCTCGACGATGCCCGTCGCGATGACCAGATCCGCGTCCTTGATGACCTGCTGGGTGGAGCCCGGCACGCCGTAGGGCGGAATGGATCCGAGGTCCGCCCACATCGCCGGGTCGCGGCCGTTCGAGTCGGTGACGCGCACTCGTTTCGTGACACCCGCGCCGAGCTTCTCGGTCTTCTCGGCGTCGGTCGTCGGCCGGTGGAGACCGACGGCGACGATGATCGTGATGTCCTGGTCGGCGATCCCGCCGGCGTTCAGCTCCTCGAGGAGCGGCGGAACGAGGACGTCGTCCGGACAGGCGCGCGTGAGGTCGGTGACCGCGATGACCGCGAGCGGCCTGCGCGATCCGGCGGCGCGCTTCGCATCGGCGGCGAGCTCGCGCAGCCGCGTCGTGCCGAGCGGCGACCGGAGGCTCGCCCGCGCGGCCTGGGCAAGATCGCCGACCGGCGTGGCCGGCGCGGACTCGACGACGTCGACGTCGAACCACGGCTGGACCATGAACTCCAGCTCCTCGTGGCCGTAGGGAACGCGAAGCATCCGCTCGCCGCCCGGGGGCGCGTTCTGCACGCGGTCATTGTGCGGCTCGGCCGGGCGGGCAGAAGCCCGCCCGGCCACCGGCTTACAGGATCCCGAGGAGGCGCAGCACGATGAGAATGACGACGATGACGAGCAGCGTGTGGATCCAGTTGCCGCCACCGAGCCATCCGCCGTCGCTCACCACGGTGCCGCCACGGCTGCCGTACAGCCGGCCGCGGCCGAAGTACCCGAACAGCCACAGGATCAGCAGGATCACGATGATGAGCTCGAGAATGCCCATTCATACCTCCGTGCGGCGAGCTTCGTGAGCAGCCGCTTCGCCGAATGGGCTAGCACGGCCGATGCCGTGCGGGCGACGACCAAGAAATTGGAGAAGCTGGCCGCGCTCGGGGCCTATTTCCAACGGCTGGACGAGCCTGATCTCGCGATCGCGGCGCGGCTCTTCGCCGGCGTGCCGTTCCCGCGGACGGACGAACGGGTCCTGTCCGTCGGGTGGCGCGCCCTGCTCGACGCGGTCATGGCCCGGACCGGCACGTCGGGCGACGACATCGAGGCCTCGTACCAGCGCCACGCCGACCTTGGCGACGTGGCCGCCGAGGTCGCGGACCGTGCGGCGATCCCGCCGAAGCCGCCGCCGCTCACGCTCGGCGACGTCGCCGAGGCGTTCGACCGCATCGCCGCGGCCCGCGGTGTCGCGCCGAAGGCCGAGCTCCTCTCGACGTTGCTGGTGCGCGCCGAGCCCGCGGAGATCCGCTACCTCGTGAAGGTCATGAGCGGCGAGCCGCGCATCGGCTTGCGCGAGGGGCTGCTCGAGGATGCCATCGCGCGCGCCTACGGTCGGGACCGCGAGGCCGTCGGACGGGCGCACATGCTCGACGGCGACATCGGCGTGACTGCGGTCCGCGCGAAGGGCGACACGCTCGGCCAGGCACGGTTCGTCCACTTCGCGCCGATCGGGATGATGCTCGCGACGCCGGTCCTGGACCTGGCCGAGGTCGAGAAGCGCATCGCGCCGCCGTACGACGTCGAGGACAAGTACGACGGCGTGCGAGCGCAGGTCCACAAGGAGGGCGGCCGGGTGGAGCTGTACTCGCGGACCTTCGATCGCGTGACCACGCGCTTCCCGGAGCTCGTCGGGCCGCTGCGCGAGATCCCCGGGACGTTCGTGCTGGACGCGGAGGTGCTCGCCCTCGATCCGGCGGGCCGAGCCATCCCGTTCACCCGATTCCAGACCCGGCTCGGGCGCAAGATCGTGAGCGACGAGCTCCTGCGCGAGCTCCCGGCGACACTGGTCGTGTTCGACGTGCTCGAGCGCGATGGCCGGGCGCTGCTCGACGAGCCGCTCGCCGAGCGGCAGGCGGTGCTCGCGAGCCTGCCGTTGCGCGCGCCCCTGGTCTTCGCGCGCTCGGCGCAGGTGAATGCGTCCGGCGACGCGCTCATCGCGGCGCTCGACGCCGAGTTCACCGCGGCACGCGACCGCGGGAACGAGGGCCTGATGCTGAAAGATCCGCGATCGCCGTACCGACCCGGCCGTAGAGGTATGGAGTGGCTGAAGGTGAAGCGCGCCCTCCGCACGCTCGACGTCGTCGTCACCGCGGTCGAGTGGGGGCACGGGAAGCGCCGGGCCGTCCTCTCCGACTACACGTTCGCGGTCCGTGACGGCGATCGCTTCCTGAATGTCGGGAAGGCCTATTCAGGATTGACCGACAAGGAGATCGCCGAGATGACCGAGTACTTCAAGGCCCGGACGCTGAAGGACTTCGGCCGCGTGCGGCTCGTCGAGCCCGACACGGTGATCGAAGTGGCCTTCGACCAGGTGCAGCGCAGCGCGCGGCACGCGTCGGGCTTCGCGCTCCGGTTCCCGCGCATCGTCCGGCTGCGGCCCGACAAGCCGGTCAGCGAGATCGACACGCTGGAGACCGTGCGGGCCGTCGCCGGCCCCGACCCCGATACTGACGCCGGATGACGACCGAAGAACGCCGGACGACGGGCCGGCGAGCCTCGGACTCGATCACGGGCGTCGCCTTCGAGGACGCGTTCGTCGCGCTCACCGACGGCATCCTCATCAGCGACGGGACCGGCAAGGTGCTGTCCGCGAATCCCGCGGCGTTCCGCCTGCTCGGCGAGGACAAGCTCATCGGCCGGTCGTTCGAGGATCTCCTCCTCGTCTCCGGCGCCGTCACCGTCCAGAACCCCGAGGGGCAGGCCATCCGGCGGGCCTGGTTCCCGCGCGAGGAGCGGATGGGGGTGCTCGAGATCGTCTCGACGCCGCTCGCGGGGTCGTCGCCGCGCGCCACGATCCACACGGTCCGCGACGTCACCGCGAGCGCCGAGCTCCTTCGGCTGAAGGAGGAGTTCCTCCTGGATGTCGCCCACGAGCTCCGGACGCCGATCGCGGCGCTCACCGCGTCGCTCGACCTCGTCCACCAGGATGCGATCTCGATGCCGCGCGAGGAGCTGCGCACGATGGTGGGCACGCTGCGCCGGAGCGCCCTGCGGCTCGAGCACCTCGTCGAGAACCTCCTCGACGCCGGCAGCATCGAGGCCGGCACGTTCGAGGTGCGCGCGGTGCCCTGCAGCCTTCGGGACGTGCTCGAGGACAGCCTGCTGTTCGTTCGCTCGACCTTCGACTCGAAGGGCCAGCAGCTCGTCACGCACTTCGGGCGCGGGGCCGATCGCGTCGTCTGCGACCCGCGCCGCACCGGCCAGGTGCTGGCGAATCTCCTCGGCAACGCCGGCAAGTACGGCACCGAGCGATCGGAGATCACGCTGAAGGCCGACTCCAGCGCCGGCTTCGTGAAGGTCACGATCCACAACGACGGGCCGGCCATCCCGCCCGACGAGCTGGCCCGCCTCTTTCAGCGGTTCTTCCGGTCGCGCAACGTCCGTGGCGAGATGGGCGGCCTCGGTCTCGGGCTCACCATCTGCCGGGCCATCGTGCAGGCGCAGGGCGGCGAGATCGGCGTCGACAGCGCGCCCGACCGCGGCACGTCGGTACACTTCACGCTCCCGAAGGCGCGCGAGCTCGCGCAGGAGGCTGGATCAGCGTGAAGCTGCTGGTCGTCGACGACGACCGCGATCTGGTGGAGCTGCTTGATTACGCGCTGCGGCGCGAGGGGTACGAGGTCGTGCGGGCCTACGACGGCGAGGCCGCACTCGAAACGTTGAGCCGCGAGCATCCCGATCTCGTCGTGCTCGACATCAATCTGCCCAAGCTCGCGGGCTTCGTCGTCCTGGAGCGCATCCGTCACGTCGACGAGCACGTCGCGGTGCTGCTGCTCTCGGCGCGCCAGGACGAGTCGGACATCCTCCGTGGGCTGCAGCTCGGCGCCGACGACTACATCACCAAGCCGTTCCGTCCGAAGGAGCTGGTCGCGCGGGTGAAGGCGATCCTGCGACGGTCCGTCCACGCGCGCGGCCGGCCGGCGCCGTCGGTGTACAAGACGGGCGACATCGTCCTCGACGAGGCGACGCACGAGGTGCGGACCGCCGAGGTGCCGGTGCACCTCTCGCCCACCGAGTTCAAGCTGCTGCGGCACTTCATGGCGAATCCCGGCCGCGTCCTCACGCAGGAGGAGATCCTCGAAGGTGTGTGGGGCTACGACGCCGACGTCGGCGGCGATCTCGTGAAGCTGAACGTGAGCCGGCTGCGCCGGAAGCTCGGCGCGGATGGCCGCACGCGCGACGTCATTCAGACCGTGCCCGGTGTGGGGTATCTCTTCAAGGGCGCCGACGGCGGCGTGCAGCGCGAGGAAGCGAAAGCCCGCTAGCCGGCCTCGGTCAGCCTCCGGCGCGTCGCCTCGAGATCCACCGAGTTGCTGTAGACGGGGTAGACCGCGAAGCCCGACGCCTTCGAGATCGAATCGACCGCGGCACTGTTCGGCATCGGAAGCGCGATCGTCAGTACCTGGCCGTCACGGCCGACGACCACCGCGTTCCATTCGGCCGCGAGTGCCGGAGACAGGAGCGCCTGGAGGCTCCGTGTCGCAAGGCGCGCGGGCTCGGCGAGGAACGGCGCGGGCGGCGGGGTCCCGCCCCGCGACCGCAGCGATCCGCGCGGACCCTCGGCGAAGCTGTGCTCCCAGACGCGGACGCCGCCTCCGGCCTCCTTCGCCCGGTACATCGCGATGTCCGAGAACTCGATGAGCGCGGCGCTGTCGCCCGATGGGCGCGGATAGGTCGCGATGCCGATCGAGAGCCCGATCGCGACGCCCGCCGCGGCGAGGTCCGGCGGCAGCGGCTGCTGCCCGGTCTTCTCGAGCACCCGGCGCGCGACGCGCGATGCGACGTCGCTGTCGGCCTCGGGAAGGATGACCGCGAACTCGTCCCCGCCGTACCGCGTCGGGACGTCGTAGAGGCGCACGGCCTGCTTGATGCCCGTCGCGACGGACCGCAGCACGGCGTCGCCGGTGCGGTGGCCGAAGCGATCGTTGATCGACTTGAAGTGGTCCACGTCGATCATGAGCAACGACAGCAGGCTCTCCGCGCGCAGCGCGCGGTTGAGCTCGGCGTCGAGCCGGCGGTCGAAGTGACGGCGATTGAACAGGAACGTGACCGGATCGGTCTCGGCCAGCTTTTGCATCGCCTCGCCCTGCTCGCGCTGCAGCAGCACCGCGCCGATGTGGCTCGCGAGGAGCTCGAGCGTCAGGAGGTCGTTCTCCCCGAAGGAGCCGCCGTCGAGCGGATCGGCGACGTTCAGCACCCCGAGGGACACGTCGTCGACCAGGATCGGGACCGACATGAAGGTCGCCGTGCGGTAGCGGCCGGGATCGCCGCTCCGCGGCCCGACCGCGTCATCGGCGCGGACGAGGAGGGACCGCTTGGACAGGGCGACCGAGCCGACGACGCCCTCGCCCTGGCGGACGCGGACCTGCTTGCGCACCTCGTCCGCGATCCCGACCGCGTGCGCGATGACGAAGTCGGCCGTGCCGTCGTCGCGAATGAGCAGCGACGCACGCGAGCCGCGAACGAGCTCCGTCGCGACCCTGAAGATCGAATCAAGGAGATCTTGCGCGAGCCCAGCCGGACCCGCGGCCTCTGCGTCCACCGATTCCCCCATGCCCCGCTGCGCCAGAGTGTCAGTTGGCGGCCTGAGGGTGGCCATGACCGTTCGGTATCGGTTGGCCGGTCCGGCCGGTACCGGGCAGCGTTTCGCCCGACTCGCGGTACGTCGCACGGCGCCGCGAGCGGTCGTGTCGCCATTCGCGACGCATGTGCGCCGGCGCATCGGTTCGCGGTCATCCGGACGGGGCGGTCGGGCGTATCGCGAGCAGATCAACTTCAGGAGGACGGCATGACTTCGTCTCGCAGAGCGTTCGCGCTCGTGGCCGCGGTCGCGATCGCCACGGCCTGTAGCTCGCCCGCCGCACCGGCGGCGACATCCGCGCCCCCGGCGGCGGCGTCGGTCAACATCGATGTCCAGGGCTTCAAGTTCCCGCCGAACATGGACGTCGCCGCCGGCACGAAGGTCACCTGGACGAACAAGGACAGCGTCGCCCACACCGTCACGAGCGGCACGCGTCCGAACAAGGATGGAAAGTTCGACGGGCAGCTCGCCGCGAACGGCACGTTCAGCTTCACGTTCACGGCAGCCGGAACGTACCAATACTTCTGCACGGTGCATAGCTCGATGAATGGCACGATCACCGTCAAGTAGCGTCATTGCCAATCGCGCGACGCGAGCTTCACGAACAGCGCGAGCTCGTCGAGGCGGCGCGCCAGCACCGAGACCACTCCGTCGACGTGCTGGAGCGTCCCCTCGACGACGACCGCGCCGCCAAGATCGACGACCGGCTTGTACTTCGCGTACGTCGCCGGACGGATGATGATGTTCACGAGGCCGTACTCGTCCTCGAGCGAGAGGAACACGTGCCCTTTCGCGGTCTCCGGATGCTGCTTCACGACCATCGCCCCGGCCACGGTCACGATCGTGCCGTGCCGGCCGCGCTGCACGTCGGCCGAGGAGCCCACGCCGCGCGCCTCGAGCCGCTCGCGATAGAAACGCATCACCTGTGGCCCGGTCGGGATCCCGGTGATCCGGTAATCGAGGGCCGACCGCTCCTGCTCGCTGAGCCTCGGCAGCTCCGGCGCCGCCGTCGTGGGCAACGCGAGCACCGGCCGCGTGAACGCCGGCGAGGAACGATGCGCATCTCGGGCACGCCACAGCAACGCCCGCCGCGGCTCGCCGAGCGAGTCGAACGCGCCGACCAGCGCCAGATTCCGGAGCGCCTCCTCCTTCAACCCGACGCGCTTCGCGAAATCATCAAACGACCGGAACGCCCCCCGCTCGCGCTCCCGGACGATCGCATCGGCCTCCGCCTCACCGAGTCCCTTGACCTCAACGAATCCGAGCCGGACGTCATGCGTGCGGCACGCGCGATGGGCGGCGATGGTGGTCGACCGATCCACGACGATCTCTTCCCAAGAAGAGGAGGAAGAACCAGAGCCACGCGCGCGGTGACGGGGGGCCGCCGGGTCTTCTGAGCGCAGCGTCGGTCCGGAGGCACGCGCTTCGGTCTCGGACGCACGTGACCGACCAAGCGAAGAAGGCCCGCCGGCCCCCAACGCACGCGCGCGTTCCTCGCGTTCTTCGGCTCGTTCTTCGACGCACACCTTGGCCAGAGACCGGTTGACGTCGACCGGCAGCACCGCGATCCCGTGGCGCTTCGCGTCGCCCGCAATGACCGCCGGCGAGTAGAAGCCCATGGGCTGGTTGTTGAGGAGACCGACGTAGAACTCGGCCGGGTAGTAGAGCTTGAGGTGCGACGTGTGGTACGCGGTGAGCGCGAACGCGGCCGCGTGGCTCTTGCAGAACCCGAACTCCGCGAACGCGGCGATCTGGCCGAAGATCAGGTTCGCGGTCCCGTCATCCACACCGCGCGCCAGCGCGCCGCGCACGAACGGGCCGCGCAGCGTCTCCATGTCGGCGCTCGAGCGCGCGCGGCTCATCGCGCGGCGGAGCTTGTCCGCCTCGGCCGCGCTGAATCCGGCGACGGCCATCGAGACGCGGAGGATCTGCTCCTGGAACAGGATGACGCCGAGCGTCTCCTTGAGGATCGGCTCGAGGAGCGGGTGCGCGTACGCGACCGGCTCGCGGCCCTGCCGGCGGTTGATGTACGGGTTCACCATGTTCCCCTGCAGCGGGCCGGGCCGGATGATCGCGACCTCGACGACGATGTCCGCGAAGCTCCGGGGCAGCACGCGTGGGAGGGCCTGGGCCTGCGCGCGGCTCTCCACCTGGAACAGGCCGATCGTGTCGACCTCGCAGATGAGGTCGTACACGGCCGGGTCGTCGAGCGCGATCGTGCCGAGATCGAGCCGCACACCGTGGAGCTCGTCGATCATCGCCACCGCGTCTTTGATGAGCGAGAGCGTCCGGAGGCCGAGCAGATCCATCTTGATGAGCCCAAGGTCCTCGACGTCGCGCTTATCGAATTGGACGACGTTGCGATCGGGCATCGTCGCGCGTTCGATCGGGACCGTGTCCACGAGCGGAAGCGCGGTGATGAGCATCCCGCCGTTGTGGATCGAAAGATGCCGGGGGAAATCCGCGATCTCCTCGACGATCTTGCGGAACAGCGGCCAGCGCGCGCGCTCGAGCTCGTTCAACCGGTCGGCCAGCGGCGTGAGCGGCGGCGCTTCGACGCCTGGCTCGCCGATGAACGGCACGCCTTCCGGACCGCGTGAGGCGAACCGCGGCGCGTCGATCGACTTGGCCATGACGTCCACGATCTCGGGCCGGAAGCCGAGGGCCTTCGCGACCTCGCGCGATGCCGAGCGCGAGCGGTACGTCACGACGTTGCACACCATCGCCGCGTAGTGCTCGCCATACTTCCGGTACACGTACTGGATGACGTCCTCGCGGTCGTTCGTGGCGATGTCGAGGTCGATGTCCGGCATCGTGTGCGAGTCCTCGGTGAGGAATCGCTCGAACAGCAGGTCGTGCGCGATCGGATCCACCTTCGTGATGTCGAGCACGTACGCCACGATCGAGTCGGCCGCCGAGCCCCGGCCCTGCGCCGGGATCCGCCGCTCGTTGCAGAACCGGACGATGTCCCAGTTGATGAGGAAGAACTCCGCGAGCCCGCAGCGGTGGATGACGTCGAGCTCGTGGGCGAGCTGCTTCGACACGGCCGGGGTCATCCCGCCGTACTTCGCGCGCGCGCCGTCCTGGCACAGCGCGTACAGGAACGAGAACGCGGTATGGCCATCCGGCACGGCGAAGCCGGGCAGGCGTTGGTACCCGAAGCCGAGGTCGAGATCGCACCGGTCCGCGATCGCGCGGGCGTTCGCGAACGCCGCGGGGTGGTGGCCCAGCCGCCGGCGCAGCGCGGCTTCGTCCTTCAGCCAGCGCTCGCCGTTTGCCGCGAGCTGCTTCCCCGCCTCGTCCACGGTCAGGCTGAGGTCGATGCAGCGCAGCACGTCGTGCAGCTGCCGCGCCTCCGGGCGCGCGTAGCGGACATCGTTCGTCACGACCGTGGCGATCCCGAGCTCGGCCGCGAGCTCCGCGCGCGCGTCGCACCGGTCGACGTCGGACGGCCCCCAGCGGTCGACGAGCTCGGCGTACAGCCGGTCGCCGAAGACGTCGCGCAGCCGCGCGAGCGTTTCCGGATCGTCGGACTCGGAGAGCGCGATGAGCCCCGCGTCCTGGCCGGCGACGAGTGCGAACGTGGCGCGCGGTCTCGTCTTCTGGCCGGCGAGCTGCGCGGCCGACACGATCCGGCAGAGGCTCGTCCACCCCGTCCGATCGAGGGCCAGCAGCGTGACCGGATCGGAGTCGACCAGGCGCAGCTCGGCGCCGAAGATCGGCTTGATCCCGCGCTCGCGCGCCGCGTTCCAAAAGCGCACCGCGCCGTACAGGCCGTTCGTGTCGGTGAGCGCGAGCGCGTCCTGGCCGAGGTCGACCGCGGCATCGACCAGGTCGTCGATGCTCGATGCGCCATCGAGAAAGGAGTACGGAGAGTGGACGCGAAGGTGGACGAAGCCGGGCATGGTCAGTCCATGACGCGTTGCAGGAACCACTCACCCCGGCGGCGGTCGCCGTACAGATCACAGAGCAGGCCGTCGGCGGTGCGCAGCGTGAGGTACTCGCGCGCGATGCCGTCGGCCCACCATTCGCCGTCCACGCGCCAGCGCCGGACGACCTCGACGACGATCAGCCGCCGGTTGCCGACCCGGAGCGCACCGGGCTCGCCCTCGTGCCACTCCATGTGTGCCGGCAGCGGATCGGCGAACAGTCGGCTCACCGGACCACCTCCTCCCATTCCGCGGCGCGCTCGGGGAGCCGCGCCTCGGGATCGACGATCCGCGGCTGCAGCACGACCGCCGGTCCGAGCCGCGTGCGGAGGAACTGCGCCACCGAGATCGCCTCTTCGGCGTGCGCCCCATCGGGCGCGAACAGGCCGATCTGGCGGCCGCGGGCGGGCTCGACGGCGGTGATCTCGAGCGCCGCCGAGGTCACGAGGCCGAGCGTCGGGATCTCCTCGAGGCCCCAGCGCAGCGAGCGGACGATGGCCGCCGACTCCGCCGACGGCGGGAGCAGGGAGCGCTCGAGCCGCAGTGGCAGGAGCTCATCGCGCTCGAGCACGAGCCGGAGGCGCAGGGCCGCGAGGCCGTCGTGGCGAAGCGCCTCAGCCAGCTCGTCCGAGGCGGCACGCAGCGCGAAGACGAGCCGCTCGCGCGAGTCGACCGGCTCGTCCCAGATGCGCTTCGCGCGGATACGCCGGCGCGGTGCCACACCGCGCACGTCCTCAACGAGCTCGCCGGTCGCGAGCGCGCATGCGATGGCGGCCGACTGACCGAATCGGTCGGTCACCGATCCGCGCGGCAGCGCGAGCAGCTCGCCGATCCGCCGCACGCCGAGCAACGCGAGCTCCTCGATGACCTTCGGGTCGAGCGGGAGGACGTCCAGTGGCAGCACGTCGAGGAACGCGCGCTCGCCCCCGGCCGGGATCTCGCTCACCTTTCCCGCGGGCGTCCGCGACGCCGCGACGCGCGCCACGAACGGCGTCGTCCCGAGGCCTCCCGAGAGCGCCTGCCCGCCCGATGCGCCGCACACGCTGATCGCGTTGCGCGCGACGCGCAGCGGCGCGCCGAGGAGCCGCTCGGTGCCGCGCAGGTCGCACACGAACGCGCCGTCGTCGGCCACGCCGACGCGCGGCAGCATCGCGCAGAGCGCCGCGAGGATCCGCGCGCGTGGCGCGCCCTCCGGCCCCGCGATCGCGAGGTAGCTCTTCATCCGGTTTGCTCGATCGCCGACCGGCGGTCGAAGACACGCTCACGGCTGGTGGTACCTGCTCGTCGCGGCAAAGCCGCTCCTCGTTCGTTTCTCATCCTGTCTGTTCCAGCAGTGCCCCGCGGGTCCCGAGGTCCCGTGGGTCGGCACCGAGCGCGGCGAAGTGGAAGAGGGCGCGCTCCGCGACGAGCGCGGTCCAGCCGGTCGTGCGGCCGAAGCGCTCGGCCCACCCGACGCGCGCGAACGAGAACGTCGGGATCGCGAGCCGCCGCGCGCGCGTTTCGGAGATGACGAGCAGGCCCGCCGGCGACGACCGCACGATCGGCAGGAGTGGCGCGAGATCGTCGATCCGGATCCCGGACGGCGAAAGCTGCGGGCCGGTGTCGACGACCGCGAGCCGGAAGCCGTCGCTCCGGAGCGCGGCGCCGGCCGCGAGGAGCACGTCGTCGCGTGTCCTCGTGCGCACGACGAACACGCGGGCCAGATCGACGCCCGCGCGCAGCGCCGCCAGCGGATCGAACGTCGCGGAGGGATCGATCCAGAGCACCGTGCCGCCGTCGTGCTGGGCACCGGCCGCCGCGCGATGCGCGAGCGCGACCTTGCCCGCACTCCCGCTGCCGACGAACGCGAGCGGCGCCCCCGCACCGAGGCCCGGCGTGAGCGCGTCGAGCGAGCCGCCGAAGTGGATGCGCCGTTCGCCGGCCTGACGCTCGGCGGCCGCGCCGTGCGCGAGCACGTGCGTGCCGAACCGGCCCTCGACGCTGGCGATCGCTTCCGCCAGTGCGGTATTCGTTCGCGCTGGGCCCACCAGCCACGCTCCCCGTACACCGTTCTCCTGGCCTGGCCTCCATAGAACGGATGTTCTAACAGTAGAACGCCGATCGGTGGGCCGTCAAGCCTCGAAAAGTTGTCCAAGAACACATGGCCGAAAGCGATCCCTGGCCACCGTCGTGCACACCTTGCGAAGACCTAGGGGGCCGACACCCGTGGATATCGACCACAAGGGACCTGAGAAGTGCACCGACTGCGGCCAGGACGCGTACATCCGCCTGGCCGGCACCGAGGACTACGTCTGCGCCCACTGCTTCGCCGACCGGGGCCGGAGCGCGCGGACGAAGGACGCGCGCGACGTGGCTAGAGCGTCGCAGTCTCCACCGACAAGATCGGCGGGAGATGCTGCGCGATAAGGGCCCACGTGCGGCCCTCATCGGCGCTCCCCCAGATCTCGCCGCTCGTCGTCCCGAAGTACACACCCGCAGGATCCAGGCGATCGGTCGCCATCCCCTCGCGCATGACCTCGTAGCTCGCTCCGCGCGGTAACCCGTTCGCCTGCTTCGTCCACTTCTTGCCGCGGTCGCGTGTGCGCCACACGGCCGCGCCGGTCGCTGCGGGCGACATGCGCATCGGGAACTCGAGCGGGAAGACGTAGGCGGTCTTCGGATCGCGGGGGTGGATCGCCGCAGCGAACCCGTAATCGCTGGGCAGTCCCTTTGTCACGTCCGTCCACGTCTTCTCGCCGGCGTCCTTGAAGTACGTGCGGTTATGGGCCTGTTGGAACCGTGCACCCGGCACAGTCGGGCTCCCCACAAGGTGGTGCACTCAGGTGAAGTCGCCCTCGGGTCCCTGCGGCACGGGCGAGGCGAGGCCCTCGTTGTGGCGGGTCCAGGACCTGCCGCCGTCGGTCGTCTCGTAGACGCCGGCCGAGCTGATGCCGATGGCGATGGACTTCGGATCGGCGGCATCGACGACGATCGAGTGCATCCCGAGCCCGCCGCCGCCCGGGGCCCAGTGCTTCGTGTCCGGATGGTCGTTCAGGGACCGCACCGACTCCCAGCTCTGGCCGCGATCGGTGCTCTTGAACAGCGCGGCCGGCTCGGTGCCGACCCACATGACGTTCGGCTCCTTCGCGTGCCCGGGCTCGATGTGCCAGGTACGGCTGAAGGTGCGGTCGTCACCGGTCGGGAACGCCGGGTTCTTCCCCGGCTTCCAGGTCTTGCCGAGGTCGCGCGAGATCTCGACCCGCGGACCGCCCCACGTCATGTTGACGCCGGCGAACAGCGATTGGCCGTCCCGCGGATCGAAGGCCACGTGGTAGACCGGCTGCCCAGGGAAGTACGGCCCCTCGAGCCGCCACCGCTCGCGCGCGGCTCCGCTGCGGAACACGTAGACGCCCTTCTTCGTGCCCAGCAACACCAAGACACTGCGCGCCATCGCTAGCCCTCCCCGCCGGACACGGCCGGCACGATGTGGACGATGTCGCCGTCCCGGAGCGCCGTGCGCTCGCCGTCCAGGTATCGCATCTCTTCCTCGTTCGCGAAGATGTTCACGTGCTCGCGCATCCTGCCGTGTTCGTCGCGCAGGCGCTCGGCCAGGCTCGGGTATCGCGCGACCAGACCGGCGAGCGCGGTCGCGATATCGGTCGCCTCGACCGTCGCGCTGCGCGCGCCTCCGGCGAATTCGCTGAACGCGCCGTGCAGCTTCACCGTTACGTTCCCCATGCCCACTGGCAGTTTAGGCAAGGCGCTGCATACACTCGCGGACCAATGAACACGGCCTTTCTGGGAGATGACGCGGCGCACGACGCGCAGATCGTGGGCGCGAAGGCCGCGACGCTGTCGCGGCTGGCCGGCCGGTACCGGGTCCCAGCGGGGTTCTGTCTGGACGCGAGCGTCTTCGACCGGCTTGGCGCGGCGCTGGACGGCGACTCCACCGCCGTCTCGGCCCTCCGCGCGCTCGTCGCGCAGGCCCACGCGGAGCTCGGGGCGCGCACCGGACGCGGCGACCCTGTGATCGCGGTCCGCTCGTCGGCGATCGGCGAGGACGGCACTGAGACCTCGTTCGCCGGCCAGCACGAGACGGTGCTGGATGTGCGCGGGGTCGACGCGATCGTGGACGCGGTGCTCGCCTGCTGGCGCTCGGCATCATCGGACCGCGCGGTCGCGTATCGCCGAACGCACGGCATCACCGACGCGCCGCGCGTCGGGGTGCTGGTGCAGGAGCAGGTGCCCGCCGACAGCGCCGCGATCGCCTTCTCCGTCGACCCGGTCAGCGGCGACCGCGAGACGCTCGTGATCGACGCGACGTTCGGCCTGGGCGAGGCCATCGCGTCGGGCAGCGTCACGCCGGACACGTACTCGGTGCGGAAGCGCGACCTCGCGATCGTGAAGCGCACGATCGCCGGCGAGCGTGCCGCGCTCGACGACGGGCAGGTGCGCGAGGTCGCCCGGCTCGCGCAGGCGCTCGAGGCCGAGAGCGGCGCACCGGTCGACGTGGAGTGCGCGTTCGCGCAGGGCTCCCTCTACCTGCTCCAGGCCCGGCCGATCACGGCGCTGCCGGCGATGGTCGAGTTCACGGTCGACTGGCCGGACCCCGCCGACGCGGCGCTCACCTGGACACGCGAGGACGTCCACATGGACGAATGCCGGCCGGTCCTCTCGTGCGAATTCACGTTCAACGCGCCGGCGTTCGGGCTCGACCGCGCGAACCTTGTGTTCGGTCCGCCGGCGCGGATCCGGTACATGAGCGCGCACGGCTACGTCTACCACGCGCGCGTGCCACAAGCGCCGCTCGTGGATCTGCCGGCGCTCGAGGCCGCCGCGCTCCGCCGCCGGCGCGACGCGGCGCGCCACCTCGGGAAGGACTGGTCCGACCGCTACCTGCCCGCGGTGCTCGCGCACTTCAAGTGGATGCGCGACGCGCCGATCGACGATCCGGCGAGCGCGATCACGGCCTGGGCCGCCTTCTGGCCGCGGATCAACGACATCTGGCTCATCCACATGCTCGTCGTGCCGCCGGTCTATTCGCTGCTCGAGGAGCTCAGCACGCTCTACGCCCAGCTCACCGGGCGGCCGGCGACCGAGGCGCCCGCGCTCGCGCAGGGCCGGCAGGCCACGCTGCACGACCTGCAGCAGCGGCTGCACGATCTCGCGGACGCGATCCGCGCCACGCCGGCGGTCGCGCGCGCGATCGCGGATGTCCGGGACCTCGGTGCGCTCGCCACGCTCGAGGGCGGTGCGGCCATCCGCGACGCGATCGCCGGCTTCCTCGCCGTGCACGGCGACGTCGGGCAGACCGGATTCGACATTGAGAGCCCGTCCTGGTCCGACGAGCCCCGGCTGCTCCTGGTCGAGCTCGCCCGGCTCGCGCGTGACCCGGGGGAGAGCCCGGCGATCCGGCAGGCGCGCCTGGTGGCCGATGCCGAGCTGATCGAGCAGCGCACTCGCGACGAGCTCCGCGACCGGCCCGCCGATCTCGCCCGATTCACCGAGGTGCTCACCGCCGCACAGGCCTGCGGCGCGCTGAGCGAAGAGCACAACTACTGGATCGATCGCCTCTGTCAGGCCCATGGCCGGCGATTCATCCTCCGGATCGCCGACGTCCTCGTCCGCGAGGGCTCGATCGCCGAACGAGGCGACATCTTCCATCTCCATATCGGCGAGGTGCACGACGCCCTCGTCAGCGGAGCGGACCAGCGCGCCCTCATCGACGAGCGGCGCCGGGCGTTCGAGCGGGACCGGCGCCTGCGGCCGCCGCGCACCATCGGCGCGCCTCCCGCCGCGCCGGTGGCCTCGTCGGCGATCCGCGATCTCGCCTATCGGGTCGAGCAGACCGATCGCGACGTGCTCCGCGGTGTCGCCGCGTCCCCTGGCCGGGGCCGCGGGCCGGTGCGGATCGTGGGCGGCCCGGCGGACTTCGAGCGGTTCAGGCGCGGCGACGTCCTCGTCTGCCGCTCGACCACGGTGAGCTGGGTGCCGCTGTTCAACATGGCCGCCGGGATCGTTGCCGATGTGGGCGGCGCGCTCTCGCACGCGGCGCTCGTGGCGCGCGAGTTCGGCATCCCCGCGGTGAC
>DATJHW010000136.1:0-2033 GCA_035493615.1 Saccharimonadales bacterium (SeqCode)
CCGTTCACGATCCGCTGCGTCCTGGTCGCCGACTCGCCGCAGACCACGCAGATCGCCTCGAGCTTGTCCACCCGTTCGGCCAGCGCGAGCAGCGTCGGCACCGGACCGAACGGCTCGCCGCGGAAGTCGAGGTCGAGTCCCGCGCAGATCACCCGCCGGCCATCGAGCACGAGGGCCCGGACGACCTCGACGATGCCGGTGTCGAAGAACTGGACCTCATCCACGCCGACCACGCTCGTCTCGGGCTGCAGCAGGGGAATGATCTCGGCGCTCGACCGCACCGGACGGGCGTCGAACGAGTCGCCGTCGTGCGACCGGACGTGCTCGCTGCTGAAGCGATCGTCGATCGCGGGCTTGAAGACCTGCACCGTGCGACGCGCGATGACCGCGCGCTTCACGCGGCGGATGAGCTCCTCGCTCTTCCCGCTGAACATGCTCCCGACGACGACCTCGAGCCCACCCTGGTGGTGGCCCGACGACGGGCGGGCGCTAACGCGTGGGAGCGGCCTCGGAAGCGGCCGGCTGCTCCGCCTTCTGCTGGCCGTAGCGCTTGTTGAAGCGCTCGACGCGGCCCTGCACGTCGATGAGGTGCTGCTTGCCGGTGAAGAACGGGTGGCACTTCGCGCAGACCTCCACGTGGAGCTCCGGCTTCGTGCTCACGGTCTTGAACTGATTGCCGCAGGCGCACGACACCGTGGCCTCGACGTACTGGGGGTGGATCTTCGCTTTCATCGCTGGGTCTCCTTAGCTCGCGTTGGGTGTGACGTTCACCTTGCGGCGATCGTCCCGTGCCGGGCTGTACTTCACCGTGCCCGCGACGAGCGCGAACAGGGTGTGGTCCTTGCCGATGCCGACGTTCTCGCCGGCGATCAGCTTGGTGCCGCGCTGGCGCACCAGGATCGCGCCGGCATCGACGACGCTTCCCGCGTACTCCTTCACGCCGAGCCGCTGCCCGGCGGAGTCGCGGCCGTTGCGGGTCGATCCCGCGCCCTTCTTGTGTGCCATCTCTTATGCCTCGATCTTCGTGATACGGACGGTCGTCGTCTTGGATCGGTGGCCGGTGCGCTTGCGGGAGCGGGTCTTGTTCTTGTAACGGAAGACGATGATCTTCTCGCCCTTCCCGTGACCCACGATCTCGCCGGTGACCTTTGCCTTCGCCGCGTCCTTCACGCTGTCGCCGTCCGCCAAGAGCAGAACGTCGCCGAAGGTCACTTCCTTCCCGGGCTCCCCTTCAAGGGTGGCCACGGTCAGGATCGCGCCCTCTTCGACCCGGTATTGCTTCCCGCCAGTGCGGACGACTGCGTACACGGTTGGGGACCATCCGTACAGAAAAAGTCGCCGTGTCCGCCCGACACGACGTAGAGAGAAGTATACCGCTAGGCGGTCGCCGGAGCCATCTGCGCCGTGCGCCGGGTCGCGCCGAGCCGCTGCTGAAGCGTCACGATCCCGAGCAGCGCGGCGAGTCCCATGACCGACGCGGTGTATGCGACCGGATGCTGGAACGGACCTGGCGCGTTGTAGCCGGAGCCGACCGTGAGCAGCACCGCGATGAACGACGCGGCGCCGAGGTTGAGGCCCCAGAAGATGAGGTTGTCGGCCCACGGCCATGTCCGGACCGGCGCCGCGGTGAGCAGCAGGATCGCGCCGAACAGCGTGTTGGTCATCACGCCGATGAAGAACGTGTGGTCGAGCGCGTGGATCATGCCGAGCGAGATCTTCGTGAAGTCGCCCTGGGCCTGGATGATCGAGGCCAGGAAATAGATCTCGAGGATCAGCCCGAGAACGAGGAACGGCACGGCGATCGCGATGTGCCGCGTCCCGCTCGCCTCGCCCCACGGCGCCCTGAGCGCGCGGCCGCCGAAGCGCACCGCGATGATCACGATGCCGATCACCTGGAAGAGCGTCGCGATGCCCTGGAGCGGCGCGATGTTCATCCCGACGCCGATCGCGAGAAAGAGCCCGCCCAGGAACAGCACGTACGCCTGCGCGAGACCGGCCCGGCTCCGCGAGCCGCCGCCCGCGAGGCGCCACTC
>DATJHW010000137.1:0-2897 GCA_035493615.1 Saccharimonadales bacterium (SeqCode)
GTCACGGAGCTGTTCGAAGATCGCCCGGTTGACGGGATCCACCAGGTCAGCGGGGTCCAGGTCGAGGCGCGCGGCTTCTTCGGGGAACTTGGTCAATTGTGCCATTAAGTAACGTTCGAGAGAAGTCGTTTGTTTCCGGTCCGGGTTCGGATCTGGCTCGGCGCGCACGGATTCGGCGGCCGGCGCCGGCCGGATGGCGCCGGCGGCCGCGACCTGCGTGCGGAGCGTCTCCTGGTCGAGGCCCGAGATGCGCGACAGCGTGCCGAGATAGAGCTCGCGGGTGAGCGCATCGGGCTCGTCGGCGAGGATCGGCAGCGCCTCGGCGAGGAAGCGCCGTCTGCCGTCCGGGTTCTCGAGGCGGCCCTCGAACCGGCGGGCGATCGCCTCGATGACGAACTCCAGCACCGGTTTCGCGGCGCCGATGAGCCCGCGCAGTCGCGCCGGCTCCTTCCGGGCAAGATCGTCGGGATCCGTGTCCGGTGGCAGGACCGTCACGTACACGCCAAGCCCTTGCCGGGTGCTGATGACGCCCGTACCGGCGTGGAACCGCTGGACGATCCGCAGCAGCTCGCGGCCGCGGGTCTCGGCCGACCGTTGGCCGGCCACGTCACCGTCGAACGCGACGACCGCCCGCTCGAGATGGAGGTCGTTCAGGACCCGGTACTGCCCCTCCGTGAGTGCCGTGCCCATCGACGCGACGACATTCGTGAGCCCGGCCTGATGGCACGCGATCGCGTCGAAATAGCCCTCCACGATGACGGCTTCGGCCTGCCGGCGCGCCTCCGCCTTCGCCGCGTCGAGCGCGTACAGGGTCGCGCTCTTGTTGAACAGCATCGTCTGCGGCGAGTTGATGTACTTGCCGCGCTGGTCCGCGCGCATCGCCCGGCCGCCGAACGCGATGATCCGGCCGCGCGCGTCGCGGATCGGGACGATGAGCCGGTCGCGGAACCGGTCGAGCAGCCCGCGCTCGGTCTGGACGACGAGGCCCGTCGAGAGGATCTCCTCGTCCGAGTAGCCCTTCTTCCGCAAGTAGGTCAGCAGGCCGTCGGCGAGATCGGGCGCGTAGGCGACGCCGAACTGCTCGATCGCCTTCCCGTCGATCCCCCGCGCCGCGACGTACTCCGCGGCGGCCTTGCCCTTGGGGGTGCCGCGGAGGGCCTGGCGGAAGTAGAAGTGGGCGGTCTCGTGCGCCGCGAGCAATCGCTTCTCGCGCTCGCGTTCTCCGGGTGGACGGCCGCCGGTCAGCTCGACCCCGGCCTTCTCGGCGAGCACCTTCAGCGCGTCGGCCTTGTCGATGCCGTCGATCTTGATGAGCCAGTCGAAGACGTCGCCCCGCTCTCCACAGCCGAAGCAGTGGAACGTGCGGCGCTCGGGGTCGACGCTGAACGACGGCGTCTTCTCGGCATGGAACGGGCAGAGCCCGCTGTACGACCGTCCAGCTTTGCGCAGGTGCACGCGCTCACCGACGAGCTGGACGATGTCCACGCGCTCCTTGACGAGGTCGAAATCACCGGGCACGACTGCTAACGGTATCGCCGCGCGCTTTCGCGACTAGCGGCGGCTCCAGGCGGCCGGGATGAACAGGCTCTCGTACGTGTCGAGCGCGTAGGCATCGGTCATCCCGGCGACGTAGTCGGCCACGGCGCGCTTCACGCCATCTTCGTCGGCGATGCGCTGGAACTCGGGCGGCATCCGGTCGGGGTGCGCCTCGAAGTACTGCAGCAGACCGAGCAGGACGCCCTGGGCCTTCTCGTCCTCGGTCTTCGCGGGACCGGCGAGATAGACGTTGTCGAACATCCAGTCGCGCAGCGCGTTCGTCGCCTCGAGCACCTCGGGCGACAGTCCGACCTGGGGCTGGCCGAACGAGTGGACGATCACGTCGTAGACCATCGTGTCGAGCCGCTCGGAACGGTCGTGGCCGAGCGCGTCGCGCACCTCCTTCGGCAGATCGTCCTCGCCGATGATCCCGGCGCGCATCGCGTCGTCGATGTCGTGGTGCAGGTACGCGATCTTGTCGGCGTAGCGAACGACCCAGCCCTCGGGGGTCTCCGGCACCCCCCACGACGGCGTCTCGAGGCCGCCTTCGGTCGGCGCCGAGTGCTTGAGGATGCCGTCGCGCACCTGGTGAGTGAGGTTCAGGCCCTTCCCGTTCTTCTCGATCCGCTCGGCGATGCGCACGCTCTGCTGGTTGTGACGGAAGCCGTCGGGGAGGAACCGCGCGAGGAGCTCCTCGCCGACGTGGCCGAACGGGGTGTGGCCGATGTCATGGCCCAGGGCCATCGCTTCGAGCAGGTCCTCGTTCAGCTGGAGCGCGGTGGCCATGGCGCGGCCGATGGAGTTGACCTCGAGGATGTGCGTGAGCCGGGTGCGGTAGTGGTCGCCCACCGGTGCCAGGAACACCTGGGTCTTGTGCTTCGTGCGGCGGAACGCCTTGGAGTGCACGATCCGGTCGCGATCGACCTGGAACGCTGTCCGCGTGGCCGACGGCTCTTCTGGATGGTCACGCTTGCCGTCGCTGCTCCTGGTCGCGTACGGCGCGAGCGTCGTGCGCTCGGCCTCTTCCTGACGCTGGCGGATGCGGAGCGCGGCCACGGACTTGGTCCGCGAGAGTCGCGCCGTCAGGTCGGTCACGCTGGCCATCGCGCGTACAGGTTACCGGACGGCTCCGCCATCATTGGGCGACGGAGCTCCGGCACGTCCTCTGGATCGGCGGCGGCACGGGTGCGGGCAAGACGACGATCGCGAAGGCGATCGCGGAACGCCATGGCCTCGAGCGGTACGACTACGACTGGCACGATGCGCGCGATCATTCGGACCGCACTCAGGTGGACCGCCATCCGAATCGCGCCGCATTCCTCGCGATGTCGATGGACGAGCGATGGGTGTTGCGATCGCCG
>DATJHW010000138.1:0-3792 GCA_035493615.1 Saccharimonadales bacterium (SeqCode)
GGTGGCGAACTCCCGCGCGCCCGCGGTCTCGGTCCTGCTGGGCGACGGTCACGGCGGCTTCAGGGCGTTGGCGGACTTCCCAGTCGGCGGGTATCCGTGCGGCGTGGCGATCGGGGATGTGGATCGAGACGGCATCCCCGACCTGGCCACGGCGAACCCGGGGGCAAGTTCGGCCTCCGTTCTGCGTGGGACCGGGGGCGGTGTGTTCGGCGCCCACGTGGATCTCCCGACGGGGCTCACTCCACAGTCGGTCGCGCTCGTTGACCTGAATGGCGACGGAGTCCCGGACCTCGTGACCTCGAATGTCTACGGCAACTCGGTCTCGGTGCGGTGGGGCTACGGCGACGGGACCTTCACCCCCGCTGCCGACTTCTCCACCGGGATCTATCCCGAAGAGGTTACGATCGGCGACCTGAACGGCGACGGCCAACCCGACATCGTGACGCCGAACAGTTACGACCACACGGTCTCGGTGCTCCTGGGCAGCGGCATGAGCTACTACGCGAGGGCGGACTATCCAGTGGGACGCTACCCATGGGCCGCCGCAATCGGGGACCTGAACCTGGACGGCCACGCGGATCTCGCGGTTGCGAACTGGTATCCCCCGAGCACGATCTCCGTGTTCCTGGGTGACGGCACAGGCAGGTTCGGCGCCAGGACCGACTTCCCCACCGGCGGCGGGCCATTCAGTGTGGCGATCGCCGACCTGGACGCCGATGGGATCCCGGACCTCGTGTCGGCGAACGTACAATCCTGTTCGGTGTCGATACTGTTGGGCAGGGGCGACGGGACGTTCGAGGCGAGGAGCGAATTCGGGACCGGTTCGTATCCCGTCTTCCTCGCGGTGGGCGACGTGAACCACGACGGCGACCCGGACATCGTCATCGCGAACCGGGAGGACGGCACGGTCTCGGTGCTGCTGAACGAACACTCGAAGGTGGAGGACGAGCCGACCCGCTCGCCCACGCTGTTCGCGCTTTCGCCTCCACGCCCGAATCCGTCGCGCGCGCTCGTCCAGTTCGACCTCGACGTGCCGACCGCGGGGCCCGTTCGGCTCGAGATCTTCGACACGCAGGGCAGGCGGGTGAGGACACTCGAGGACGGGATCCTGGGACCGGGAAGGTACACGCGGTCGTGGGATGGAACCACGCTGGCAGAAGACCCGGTGCGGACCGGACTCTACTTCGCGCGTCTGTCCACACCGGAGTACGAACAGACGCGGAAGTTGCTACTCACGCGGTGAGTCCCGCCGGACGGCTGCTCGACGCGTGCAGCGACCGACCGCCTAGCCCTTCGCCTCCCACAACCGCGCCAGGTTCACGATCGTGCGCGCCGCGATCTCCATGTCCTGGCTGCTCACCCATTCCAGGCGCGAGTGGAAGCGGTGCTGGCCCGAGAACAGGTTCGGCGTCGGCAGGCCCATCTCGGTGAGGATCGAGCCGTCGGTGCCGCCGCGGATGCTGGTCTCGATGGGCGTCATGCCGGATTCGCGGATCGCCTCGCGCGCCAGCTCCAGGATCTGCGGGTGCCTGGCGATCTCGTCGCGCATGTTCCGGTAGGACTCCTTCACCTCGAACATCGCACTCGAGCCCGGCCAGTCCTTCACCGTGTCGATCGCCAGCTTCTTCAGGAACTCCTCCTTCACCGCGAGCTCCGACGTCTCGAAGTCGCGGATGATGAAGTGGACCTTGGTGCGGTCGACGCTGGCGGTGATGTCGTTCGGGTGGACGAAGCCCTCCTTGTCCTTCGTCTTCTCGGGCGACAGCGTGTCCTTGGGCAGGCGGTTGATGAAATCCGCCGCCACTTTCACCGCGTTCACCATGACGCCGGTCGCGAACCCGGGGTGCGTGTTGCGGCCCTGGAACGTGACCGTCATCGAGTCGGCGCTGAACGTCTCCGCCTCGAGCGTGCCGAGCCCCGCGCCGTCCAGCGTGTAGGCGTAGCGCGCGCCGAAGCGCGCGATGTCGAACTGGCGCACGCCGCGGCCGATCTCCTCGTCGGGCGTGAACGCGATGCGCAGCGTGCCGTGCGGCACGCCCGGGTTCCGTACCAGGTGCTCGACCGCCGCCATCACCACCGCCACGCCCGCCTTGTCGTCGGCGCCCAGGAGCGTGTCGCCCGAGGCGGTGACGATGTCCTCGCCGCGCTTGCCCGCGAGGTCCGCGTCCTCCTTGGGAGACAGCACCGCGCTCGGGTGGTCCGGCAGCACGATGTCGCGGCCGTCGTAGTTGCGGTGCACGATCGGTTTCACATTGGCGCCGGACAGCTCGGGCGACGTGTCCACGTGCGCGAGAAAGCCGATCACCGGCACGTTCCTCTTCGAAGTGTTCGCCGGGAGCGTGGCCATGACGATGCCGAACTCGTCGCGCTTCGCGTCCTTCAAGCCCAGCGCGCTCAACTCCTCGACGAGCAGGTCCAGGAGCACGAGCTGCTTCGCGGTGCTGGGGGTGCTTTCCGAGGTCGGATCGGAAGCGGTGTCGAGCTTGACGTAGCGCAGGAAGCGCTCGATCACGGAGGTCTGCTGGGTCGTGGTCGGCATGGGGGCTCCGGGGGGAGGCGCTCGCCCAAGCCGCGGGCGAACGCGGTCGAAGTGGCTCCGTTCCTCGCTGGACTGTAGCGCCCGGGGGCCGCCCGCCGCTATGCTCGTTCGCGCTCCACCTGAGACCGCCAAGTCACCGGAGGCCAACCGATGTCGACCGTCGCCGGACCCACGCTTCGCGCGGGTACCCCGCCCACCGCCCCAGCAGCCTCGGAGGGCACGTTCCTCGGGCATCCGAAGGGCCTGTTCGTCCTCTTCCTGACCGAGATGTGGGAGCGTTTTTCGTACTACGGGATGCGCTCCCTGCTCACGCTGTACATGGTGAACTACCTGTTCATCCAGCCCGACGTGGGCCGGCGCGTGCTCGGCTTCGACGCCGTGCAGCACGCGTTCATGTCGCTCCTGCACCAGCCGTTCTCCGCCCAGCCGATGGGCTCGTGGGTGTACGGGCTCTACACCGGGTTCGTGTACTTCACGCCGTTCTTCGGCGGCCTGCTCGCGGATCGCATCCTCGGCCAGCGCCGCACGGTCGTGGTCGGCGCGATCCTGATGTCGATCGGGCACTTCATGATGGCGAGCGAGCGCATGTTCTTCCCCGCGCTCATCACGCTCATCCTCGGCAATGGCTGCTTCAAGCCGAACATCAGCACGCAGGTCGGCCTGCTCTACCCGCCCGGCGACAAGCGCCGCGACAGCGCGTTCTCGATCTTCTACGTCGGCATCAACGTCGGTGCGTTCCTGGCGCCGCTCATCTGCGGCACGCTCGGACAGAAGGTCGGCTGGCACTACGGCTTCGGCGCCGCCGGCGTCGGCATGGTGCTCGGCCTGGTCATCTACCTCGCGAACCAGGGCAAGCTGCCGCTCGACCCGCCGCCTGAGACGTCGCCGAGCGCGCCGATCGCAGCCACCGCGGCGTTCGTCGTCGGCGTGCCGGTCGGCATCGTCGCCCTGCTCTGGCTGCTGACGCTGCCGCCGGTCGTTCCGCTCGGCCTCGCGGTGCTCGTCGTCGCCGCGAGCGTCGCCTGGATGGTTCGCCTGCCGCGCGAGGACCGGGCCCGGGTGATGGCGCTCGCCGCGGCCTGCCTCGTGACCGCCGCGTTCTGGGCGGTCTACGAGCAGCAGGGCAACACGCTGCAGCTCTGGGCCGACCAGAACACGCACTGGCCGACGATCTTCGGGTTCACGATCCCGTCGACCTGGTACCAGTCGTTCAACCCGTTCATGATCTTCGGCTTCACGCCGCTGCTGATCGG